>JACCQS010000314.1 GCA_013814015.1 Geodermatophilaceae bacterium
TGGAAGCTGGGGAAGGGTCGTGGTGCAGCTCCACGAGCCGCTGGGAGTCGGCGAGGATCTCGTCGTCGTGCTGTACGACCGAATCCGGTGGCAGCCCACCGTCTTTGACCGACAGCGACATCGAGCCACGCGTGGGGTGGAACCGCATCGCGAGATCCTGGGCAGCGCGGATCTCCGCCGAGATCAGATCGCCAGCGCCCTTCGGATGGACATAGAGATGATCGGTCGAGGTGGTCGCTCCGCCGAGCGCGAGTTCGGTCAGGCCGACATACGCGCTCACGTAGGCGGCCTCCTCGTCCAGCCGCGACCACAGCGGGTAGAGCGTGACCAGCCAGTCGAACAAGCGGCCGGTCAGCGCGGGGGCGAAGGCTCGGGTGAGGTTCTGATAGATGTGGTGGTGTGTGTTGACCAGCCCCGGGGTCACCAGGCATCCCTCGGCGTCGAGCACCCGCGTTGCATGTGGCTGCTGGTCGGCGGGTCCGCCGAGCGCACTGACCACGCCGTCGCTGATCGCGATCCAGCCACCTGGGATCTCGCGTCGCTGGTCGTCGACCGTGGCCACGAGTTCTGCTCCACAGACCAAGAGGTCGGCGGCTCTGGGATGATCCGTCACGCGGCGAATCTTGCCGTCTGCCTCGTGGGGAAGATCCAACCGGGTAGTCCCGGTCGGAACCGACCCACCAGGCACTGCCGAGCCGACCAGCGCCTTGGTCTGTCGCCTAGGGTCGCCTCTGTGTCCGTACTCACGCCCAGCACGATCGACGAGGTTCTCGCCCATCTCGCCGAGCGCCCTGAAGCGCTGCTCCTGTCCGGCGGGACAGATGTCATGGTCGAGATCAACATGGCTCATCGCAAGGCCCCCGCCGAGGTCGTCGCGCTGCGCCGGGTCGAGCAACTGCGGCTCTGGCGGCACAACCCGTCCTCGGAGGGGACCGGCGGCACCGTCACGATCGGCTCTGGTCTGCCGTACGCGGAGATGGAGCACGGCCCTCTCGCGGAACTCTTTCCCGCCCTTGCCGAGGCCGCTCGTACGGTCGGCTCACCGCAGATCCGCGCCGCGGGGACGCTCGGCGGCAATCTCGGCACGTGTTCACCGGCCGGTGACGGGCTCCCGGTGCTCTTCGCCTTGGATGCCATCGTGCATCTGCGCTCGATCGGCGGACAACGCGACGTCCCGGTGGCTGATTTCATGGTCGGGGTGAAGCAGAACGTGCTCGAGCCCGGCGAGTTGGTCACTGGCGTAACGATGCCGATCCGTCATGGCTGGCAGGGCTATTCGAAGGTGGGCGTGCGCAACGCAATGGTCATCGCCACCGCATCGGCGTGCCTGGCGATGGACCGCGACCGTGGTGCGGTGACCCTGGCATTGGGCGCCGTGGGAACCACGATCATTCGCTGCCGCGACGCCGAGGGCTGGCTGGCCGGTGAACTCGATCTGAGCGCCGAGCCGCTGGACATCAGCGATGCCGTGGCGCAGGAGTTCGGGCGGCGCGCCGCAGCCGATGCCCGGCCGATCGACGACCACCGCTCGACGGCTGCCTATCGCGGACATGCCGTGGGCGTCCTGTCCAGCCGACTCCTGAGAAGGGCCGCCGCATGACCCAGGAACCGATCGGTTCACCGGAGATCTACCGGCTGCAGGTCAACGGTGAGTCCCACGACGTACAAGACGCCTGGCTGGGCGAGAGCCTGCTCTACGTACTGCGTGAACGGTTGGGCCTGCCCGGATCCAAAGGCGCATGCGAGCAAGGGGAATGCGGCAGTTGCACCGTGCTGCTCGATGGGGCTGCCGTCTGCGCCTGTCTGGTGATGGCGGCCTCGGCCACCGACGCCGACATCGTGACCGTGGAGGGTCTGGCTCCGGACGCTGCGCTGACCGACGTACAGGCTGCCTTTCTGGACGAGGGCGCCGTGCAGTGCGGCTTCTGTACGCCGGGACTGATTGTCGCCGTTCACCATCTGCTGGAGCACAATCCGGAACCCAGCACGCTGGAAACCCGAGAAGCGTTGTCGGGCAACATCTGTCGTTGCACTGGATACGGCCGGATCTTCGCCGCCGTAGACGCCGTCGTGGCCAGTCGTGCCGATCAGGCAGCGAGATGACCGAGGCCTCCGCGCCGCCCGCGGCGACTGCCACGGCTACCGAAACCGTCACGGCGCTGCGTCCAGGCGTGTTGGGCACCAACGCCGCACGTCCGGACGGCGTGCCGAAGGTTCAGGGCCGTTTTGCCTTCGCCAACGACCTCTGGGCCGAGAACATGCTGTGGGGCGCGACACTGCGCTCGCCGCATCCGTATGCGCGGATCCGTTCCGTCGACGTGACCGGAGCCTGGAAGATCGCCGGTGTCGAGGCGATCGTGACCGCCGAGGACGTCCCCGGGCAGCCGACGTACGGCCTGATCCGGCAAGATCAACACGTCTTCGCCTCCGGGTACGTGCGCTTTCGAGGCGAGCCGGTTGCCGCGGTCGCCGCGGATCATCCCGAGACCTGCCGCCGGGCGCTCGAGGCGATCGTTGTCGACTATGAGGTGCTGACCCCGCTGACCGACCCGGAGGAGGCGATCGCCGGCACCCGCGAGCCGATCCATCCAGACGGCAACCTGATCCGGCATCAGCGCATCCTCTGCGGGGACCCGGAGGCCACCGGCCCGATCGTGGTCGAGGGCACCTATGAGATGGGCATGCAGGACCAGGCCTTCCTCGGCCCGGAGGCCGCCCTCGCTGTGCCCGATGACGATGGTGCCGGCCTCGAGCTCTACATCGCCACCCAGTGGCTGCACGAAGACCGCAAACAGGTCGCCGCCTGTCTCGGCCTGCCCGAGGAGCGGGTCCGCCTGGTCCTGGGCGGTGTGGGCGGTGCCTTTGGTGCACGGGAGGACATCAGCTTGCAGGTGCACTGCAGCCTGCTGGCCCTGCGCACCGGCCGGCCGATCAAGATGCAGTACGGCCGGGAAGAGAGCTTCTACGGTCACGTGCATCGGCATCCGGCCAAGATCTGGATGCGGCATTCCGCCAGCGCCGCCGGCGAGATCATCAAGATCGAGGCCCGGATGGTCTTCGACGGCGGCGCCTACGCCTCCACCTCGCCGGCCGTGTTGATCAACGGGGTGACCCACGCCCAGGGCCCGTACCGCTGTGCGAACGCCATCGTCGACGGATATGCCACCCGTACGAACAACCCACCGTGCGGGGCGATGCGCGGGTTCGGCGTGGTGCAAGCATGTTTCGCCCACGAAGGCCAGATGGACAAGCTGGCCGCCGCCGCCGGTCTGACGCCCGTCGAGGTACGGCTGCGCAATGCCATGCGGACCGGCGACCCGCTGATCACCGGGCAGCCCGTGGACAGCGTTGCTCCGGTGGAGCGCTGCATCCGGGAGACCGATGCACTGCCGATGCCGCCCGATCTGGCCAGCGATGCCGACGTCCTGTCGCTGCCCGGCGGGACTGGCCGTACGGCCGATCGAGGGCATGTCGTACGCGGTGTCGGGTACGGCGTGGCCATCAAGAACCTGATGTATTCCGAAGCCTTCGACGACTACTCCACTGCGCGCTGCCAGCTCAACGACGGCGTGGTGACACTCAAGTTCGCCACCGCCGAGGTGGGCCAAGGCTTCCTGATGCTCGCCCAGCAGATCGCCCGGACCATTCTCGGTGTGGACGACGTCATGCTGGACACGATCGATACCCAGATCGGGTCGTCGGGGAGCACGTCAGCCAGTCGGCAGACCTGGATGTCGGGAGGCGCTGTCGACGCGGCCTGCCGCAAGGTCCGCGAACTTCTGTTCGAAGCCGTCGCCGATCGGTACGGGCTCCCGGCACTGCAACTGGCCATCGAGGGCACCGACGTGGTGGACACCATCGGCACCCTGCGGGTCCCGGTCGGGGAGGCATCGATGGGTCTGCGACTGGACGAGACCGTTGAGTACCGGCACCGGCCCACCGAGGATCTGGACGAGAACGGACAGGGCAACTGCCACGTCGCCTTCGCCTTCGTCGCGCACCGTGCCGTGGTCGACGTCGACCCCGAGCTCGGGCTGGTCAAGGTTGTCCAGATCGCCACCGCGCAGGATGTCGGGCGCGCACTCAACCCGCTGTCGGTCGCCGGCCAGATCGAGGGCGGTATCGCTCAGGGACTGGGCCTGGCGGTGATGGAGGAGATCGTCGTGACCGACGGCATGGTGCGCAACGCCAGCTTCACCGACTACCTGTTGCCAACCACCCTGGACGCGCCGACCGTCGTCTTCAGCTTGATCGAAGAGCCTGATCCGCAGGCGCCGTTGGGCGCCAAGGGGGTCGGGGAACCGCCATGCATCTCGGTCACCCCGGCGATCGCCGCCGCCATCCGGGATGCCACGGGACGCGACATCCGTCGGGTACCGGTCCGACCCCAGGACATCTGCCTCGCCTGATCCTCTCCCACCGGACGTTATGCGCATAACGTCCGGATTCGTGCCCGATTCCGGGACGTTATGCGCATAACGTGCGATTTAGGGGGCTAGCAGGGCGTCGAGCCACGTACGGTCCAATTGCTCTCGGCCCTCGACCGTCGGTCTGCCCCAGAGCCGCAGCCTGGCCATTCCGCCGTCCGGGTACACGTCAAGGCGCACCCCGGTGACGCCCGGACCGTCAGGCGAGAGTACGAACCGGTGCGGGGTATCCGGCTGGAGCCTGGTCATGGGTAGAAGCTCGGTCCACGAGCCGAGTTGCGCCGGATCGGCTCCCTCGACACATCCGCTCAGTCGAGCAGCGCCGGGAGAGTTACCGAGAAAGTACGACGTGTCGAGCTCGGCCAGTGCCACGACCCCGGCGCAGGCCAGGCCGACGGTCACCCAGTCGTTGCTGTCGTCGCGCCGACGCGCGGTCTCCCAGCCTCCGCCCATGTCCGCCGCAAGCCCGCGGCTGATGAGTTGATGGGGGGTGCCGTAGAACTCGTTGCTACACCCGGTGATTCGACCGCCGTTCTCCAGCGCGGCTAGGTCGAACGGCCCAACAGCCAGCAGTCGTGGGTCGGCGATCGGTACGCCGTGCACGCGCAGCCTGGCAACTCCGCCGTCCGGGAAGATGTTCAGCCGGACATGGGTCACGCGGAGGGGCGAGTCGACTGCGAAGGAGTTGGCCGACCCGCCGCGCAGATCAACCCGAGGCAGCAGCGGAAACCACGGAGCCGCCGCTAACTCGGCGACCGACGGATAGCCGTCGATGGCAGCGCCGTCCAACGATGCGTACGGCGCGAAGTTGCCGGTGAACCATGCTGTGTCGATGACCACGCCATGCACGCGGCCAGGGGCACCTAGTCGCACGACCGCCCAGTCGTGGCCGGGCTCGCGACGGCGTCGGGTCTCCCAGCCGTCATAGACCTTGCCCTTGTGCCCGAAGTCGGCCACGGGGGCAGCTGGCCAGGGCAGCACGAGGTTCTCCTTCTCGGCGAAGAACTCGTCGTTGGCGGCAACGACCGCACCCGACAGTGACCGGGAGGCCAGGTCAGGCAGGACTGTGAATCTCGGGTCGCCGGCTTGTGCGGCGGGCGCGTCCTGCGCTGGAGTCGGGTTGTCAGTCATGCATCCCCTCGGGTCAGGAGCCGGCCAATCGGCTGCGCGCCGGTCTCGCGCCCGCGTACCCAGCTCTGTCGCACCATGCCAGACAACCTCAGGCCGGCGTACGGCGTGAGCGCATGCCGGTGCTCCAGCCGAACCGGATCGACCATGAACGTCTCGTCCGGAGCGAAGACGGCGAAATCCGCGTCGTACCCGATGGCGATCCGGCCCTTGCGAGTCAGACCTGCCAGAGCAGCGGGACGCTCCGCCATCCAGGTGACCACGTCGGCGAGACTGGCGCCGCGCTGTCGGGCACCGGTCCAGACCGCAGACAAGGACAGCTGCAACGAGCTGATCCCGCCCCAGGCTGCCCCGAAGTCGCCGGTGTCCAGGCTCTTCAGCGATGGAGTGGAAGGCGAGTGATCGGAGACGACGCAGTCGATGTCGCCGGTACGAAGGGCGGCCCAGAGCTGCTCGCGGTTCTCGGCCTCCCGGATCGGTGGGCAGCACTTGAACTGCGTCGCACCGTCGGAGATCTCCTCGGCTGTGAAGCTCAGATAGTGCGGGCAGGTCTCCACAGTGATCCGGACTGCTTGCTGGCGGGCCTCGCGCAGCATCCCCACGGCGGCAGCGTTGGCCAGATGCAGGATGTGCGCCCGTCCCCCGGTGTCCCGGGCGGCCGCGATAACGGCGGAGATCGCGTTCTGCTCCGCAGCCCGCGGCCGGGACGCGAGAAAGTCCAGATAACTCGGGCCGCGGGGGTCGGGTGCGGCGTCGATGGTGAGCGCGTCCTCGGCGTGCACGATCAGCAGCCCGTCGAACTCCGCGATCTCGGCCAGCGCTGAGCCCATCCCAGCGTTGTCCAATGCGGGGAACTCATCGACGCCGGAGTGCAGCAGGAAGCACTTGAATCCGAAGACGCCCCCGTCGTGCAGCTCGCGGAGCCGGCCCAGATTGTTCGGTACGGCACCGCCCCAGAATCCGACATCAACATGGCATTGGCCTTGCGCCGCTGCACGTTTCGTCGCCAGGGCGGACCCATCATTCGTCGGCGGGATGCTGTTGAGCGGCATGTCGATGATCGTCGTGATGCCGCCGGCGGCGGCGGCTCTGGTGGCGGTGGCAAAGCCCTCCCACTCCGTACGCCCCGGTTCGTTGACGTGGACGTGCGTGTCGACCAGTCCGGGCAGCAGCACCACGTCGTCACCCAGCTCGATGACCCGGTCGGCATTGAGGTCGTCCCCGTACGCGGAGATCGCCACGATCCGACCGGCACGCACGCCGACGCATGCACCCACCTGGCTGCCACTCACGATCGCGGCCGGCGCACGGAGAACGAGGTCGAGGTCGGCAGGCACGGCCCTGAGCCTCCCACTCCGGTAAGCGACCGGGCCTAGCCGCCGCCTCCATGGCTGGGGTGGGGGTGTGTCCGAGAACCCTGCACGGTCAGGGTTACGAAGCTGGCGGACCGATCTTCCGCCAGATCGCCGGCCAGATCGAGAATTCGATCGTGGACGGAACGCTCGCCGAAGAGACCCAGGCGCCGTCGACCACCGAGCTGGCCGCCTTCCACCGGATCAACCCCGCCACCGCCGCCAAGGGAATCAACCAGTTGGTGGCCGACGGGGTCCTATACAAGAGACGAGGAGTCGGGATGTTCGTCGCATCCGGCGCCAGGGAGCAGCTGCGGAAGCGCCGTCGCAGCGAGTTCGCCCAGCAGTACCTGCGCCCCCTGTTGGCAGAGGCCGACAAGCTCGGAATCGGTACCCAGGAACTCACCACCATGATCAACGACCGGAAGGAGCGGCGATGATGGCCATCGCGGCCGTACGCGAGGTCACCATGCGCTTCCGGGGGCACACCGCCCTGCACAACGTCAGCGCCACCTTCGAGGAGAACGTCATCACCGGTCTGCTCGGCCGCAACGGCGCCGGCAAGACCACCATGATGCAGTTACTGGCCGGCCACCTC
>JACCQS010000336.1 GCA_013814015.1 Geodermatophilaceae bacterium
GACCCACGCCTCCCGAGAGGACCGGCTCTTTGCCTCCTGACCACAACCTCAACGACACGACCGCCGACCCGGACGTACCCCATGCGCACAGTCACCCCGACGCCAACGAGGTCAGACGCGCTGTACCTCGGAATTCGGCGCCCAACCGAGGGTCAGGCGCGCTCTACCTCGGTGGCGGGACCGGGGAGGACGCGGCGACCAAGCGGCCGCTGCGGATCGGGATCGGGGGGCCGGTCGGTTCGGGCAAGACCGCACTGGTCGCAGCGCTGTGCCGGACCCTGGGCGCCGAGCTTGACCTCGCCGTCGTCACAAATGACATCTACACCACCGAGGACGCGGACTTCCTACGCCGCAACGCTGTCCTGCCCGACGACCGGATCGAGGCAGTGCAGACCGGGTGCTGCCCGCACACTGCGATCCGGGACGACATCTCAGCGAATCTGGACGCGGTCGAACTGCTCGAGCAACGTCATCCCGACCTCGACATCCTCTTCGTCGAGTCCGGTGGTGACAACCTGACCGCGACGTTCAGCTACGGCCTCGTCGATGCCCAGGTGTTCGTCCTCGATGTCGCGGGCGGGGATAAGGTCCCGCGCAAGGGTGGTCCCGGTGTCACCTCCGCCGACCTGCTTGTCGTGAACAAGACCGACCTCGCACCGCTGGTTGGTGCCGATCTCGGGGTGATGAAGCGCGACTCCGCGGTTGTCCGCGGTGATCGGCCCACCCTGTTCCTGTCACTGCGCGAGGACCCCGGAGCTGCGGCGGTGGCCTCGTGGGTACGACGACGTCTTGCGGACCGGCTTTCGGTGGGTACGACCCTGGCTGCTGAGCAGTCAACGGCCGTGGCGCCCTCTGCGGCGGCGGCAGGTTCGACGGCCGGGGACGGACCGTCCGCCCACCCGGCGAGCGTGCCGGCAATGTGACTGTTCACCAGGCCCGGTACGACGAGCAGCCGCGCGACGTGAGGATGCGGACACTTGTCGAGGTCGTCGCCCGTCGAGGGCCAGGTGGGCGAACCGTGCTGCCGGTTGTCCGGGCGACCGGGCAAGTGGCCGTCCGACGTACGGGTCAACACAGGATCCACCTGGTAGCCAAAGCATTCGGGCCGCTGGGCGGTGATGCCGTGGCCCTGCGCTTGCATGTCGAGGCCGGAGCTCGGCTCGAGGTTCGTTCTGTGGCGGCGGCGGTGTGCCTGCCTGCACGAGATCCCGCACCATCCACCTCGGAGCTCTATGCCGAGGTGGGCCTCGGGGGACGGCTTGATGTGCTGCTCGAACCCACGATCGTCGCGGCCCGAGCGCAACATCATGGGCTGACTCACGCTGCGTTGGCCGCCGACGCCCGGGTCCGAATCACCGAGCGGATAGTGCTCGGCCGGCACGACGAGGAACCCGGGCGCTGGAGGGGCACCACACGGGTGCAGCGTGAGGGCCGGCCGGTGTTTCACACAACGGTCGACCTCGGCCCGGGCTCGGCGATGTGGCGACCGCCGACGACGCCACGGGCGTACGCCACCGACCTCGTCTTCGCGTCGGAGCTGGCCGACACAGGGGTCCGCTCCCGCACCGGTCCCACGGCATTGCTACTCCCGCTGCCCGGCGGTCGGGTGGCCACGGCCTGGGGAGAGCGCCTGCAGGATGTGCTGGTCAACATCTCGGATCTGCTTGCTGAGGTTTGACAAGAGTGGACCAACGATGGCGGTCGCGCCCGCGTGGTTTCCGTGCTGCGTCATCGACCAACACTGGTAACTTCGCTGCGCTGGTCGATGGGTGTCGATGTCGAAATCCTTCGATTGACTTTGCCTGATCGGAGGGTCCCGCTGATGGACCGCCACGTCCGCCGCTCCGCCCGACATATGGCAGTAGCCGCAGCGGTCGTGCTGACCGCGTCCGCATGCGGCAGCGACGGCGATCCCGGCAGCGCTTCCACTTCAGACACGCAATCATCGGTGGCGCCGTCAACGGCTCCAGGTCTGAGTCTGGTGGTGATCGGCGATTCGATCCCGTACAACAGCCCTGACGACTGCCCGGGTTGCGCCGGGTTCGTCGATCGGTACGCCGACGCCGTCGAGTCGGCCATCGGGGAACCGGTGGACGTGCAGAACCTCTCCCGGCACACCGGTCTCACGCTGCCTGATCTGCTTACCGGACTCGATGGCTTGAGCGACGCGTTAGCCGATGCCGATGTCATTCTTGTCGCGATCGCACACAACAGCTCAGAGTTGGCCGCCGAACAACCATGCGGCACTCCACTCGATCCGAATGACCTACCGGTCTGGTCGGAGATGGATCAGGAGTGCGCGGTCGCGTCGGCGGCGGAGTACCGCCCGCAGTTTGAATCCTTGTTCTCCCAGGTTGCCGC
>JACCQS010000337.1 GCA_013814015.1 Geodermatophilaceae bacterium
GTCTCCGCCGGCAACCCCGAGGGCCTTGGCGCGGCCGGCGACCTCATCGAGCAGGTCGGCAAGCACGCTGTCCGGAGCCAGTTCGACTATATATGTTTAAATCAGCGCGACTCGGATCAAAGCGACGGTGTCGTCGTTGGCGCTGCCGGAGTTCGGATTGACCGCGATGACCAAGCCTCGGCCTTCGGGCAGCGCGGGTGCGACCTGAGTGGTCCGTACCTTGGCCGGGCGGGTCGGGCGGACCTTCCACCAATGCTGGGAGGCAAGTGCCAGGCTGCTACCGATCGCGAACCCGGCGAGCACGTCACCGGGGTAATGGACTCCGACTCGGATCCGGGAGAAGCCCACGGCCAGCGCGATCGGGGCGATTGCCGCACCCACGATCGGCGCCTCGAGGGCCACGCCGGTGGCGAAGGCTGCCGCCGAGGCCGAGTGGCCACTGGGAAAGGAGAAGGTCCTCGGGGCGCGACGCAGGGTCCGGGTGATCGGTTTGTCGGGATAGGCAACCGGCCGTACGCGGCGGAAGATCGGCTTGATCACGCCGTTGCTCATCGCGCTGCTCACCCAGAGCGAGCCCATGCCACGCAGCGCCGCCCGTCGGGTCGGACCCTTTCGGGTGCCGAGCACGGCGGCGACGGCCAGCCAGAGCTTGCCCTTGTTCGCCGCCTGGGACAGCCAGGTCAGCCAGCGGTCGGTCGGATTGCTCGGCAGATCGTGCACGGTGGTGAACAGGTGCAGGTCCAGCGGCTGCTTCTTGGGCGTGAGTGCTGCAGGCATCATCGACTGTCGCTGAGGCATCCGGCGAGCTTAGTGAGTAAGGCGCCAGCCGCCTCAGGCTGATCTCACCCCAACCACGGTGGGGGTTGGGCTCCGCCGGGCCGCTCCTCATCTCACCCCAGCCACGGTGGGGGTTGGGCTCCGCCTGGCCGCCCCCGCTGCCGGGCGCGATAGGCAGCGACGCTGCTGCGGCTGGAACAGGTGCCCGAGCAGAACCGCCGGGTCTGGTTGCGTGAGGTGTCGATGAAGACGTCCTGGCAGTCAGAGGCGCCGCAGATGCCGAGCCGTTTCCAGCCGTGGGCGGTCACAAGCAGGGTGATGCCGACCGCGACGGTGGTCGTGAGCTGCTCGACCGCGGTGGAACGGTCCCGGCTGTAATGGACGTGCAAACGCCCGTCGTGGTTGGTCACCCGAGGATGCGGTGTCGACTTCGCGAGCAGTGCGTTGAGCCGCTCGATGACCGACTCCTCGTCCTCGGCGGCAGCGACCGCACGGATCATTCCGGCGACCGTGGTCAGCTCGTCCCGTTCGCTCGGACGCAGGGTGAGCCGCGTTCGCGGGGTGAGCCATTCCTCATGGACAGCCAGGAAACTCTCGATCGCCGCCGGTTCGGAGGGGTCGAGGTTGGCGAGGTCGATCGCAAGCTCGGTCGAGGGCGATGTGTAGGCCTCGTAATCCATTTGACTCCCTACGCGGGGACAGCTAGCCTGGCGCGGTAAGGAGTTTACCGTGTTTTGCTCCCTACGTCTTGTTGGATCCGAATCGCCGGAGGAGGCGAACCATCATGCGTCAGTACCTCACCGTCTGGAGAATGCCCAGCGCTCCAACCCTCTTGCTGGCCGGGTTCGCCGGCCGGCTTCCGGCCTCCATGGTGCCGCTGGCTCTGTTGCTCCTGGTCGAGCAGCACACGGGGTCGTACGCGATCGCCGGGCTCGCGGCCGCGACATACGGACTGTCGATCGCCGCCTTCGCGCCGGTCTACGGCCGGTGGGCCGATCGCCGTGGCGCGACACTGCTGCTGTTGGTGACTGCGGCGGTCTTCCCCTTCCTGCTCGCCGGGTTGGTGACCACCGTGACGCTCGGGACTCCACTGTGGACGTTGCTGTTGGCCTGCGTTTTCGCCGGCGCCGGCATGCCGCTCGTCTCGTCCACGGTCCGTGCGGTCTGGCAGCGGGTCACCGAAGGCAGTCCCGTACGGCAGGCCGCGTACGCCCTGGACGCCATCAGCGTCGAACTTGTCTTCGTCGCGGGCCCCGCCGTGGTGGCAGTCCTGGTCGTACTGACCTCTCCGATCGTCGCGATCGGGCTGGCTGCCGCCATGTCCACGACCGGGGCTATTGTGCTGGCTCGCAGCGCGGAGATCCGGGGGTACGTACCGGTCGAACGTTCCGGCACGCGCCGGGGGCCGGTCCGGGCGCCCGGGATGCCACGGCTGCTGCTGTCCGGTTCCGCGCTCATGTTCGGTCTGGGCTGTCTCGAGGTCGGCGTACCCGCCTTCGCCGACCGGCTCGGCTCCCCGAGCATGTCCGGCGTGCTGATCGCGGTGTGGTCGTTGGGTAGCGTGATCGGTGGGCTGTGGTTCGGTGCCCGGCATCCGCAGCTGGCCCTGAGCAAGCAGTACCGCTGGGCTCTGTTCGCCGTCGTCGTCGGCATGTTGCCGTTGGTCCTGGCCGACGACCTGCTGGTGCTCGGGGCCATGCTCTTCCTTGGCGGCACGACGCTTGCCCCGACGCTGACCGTGCAGAACTCGCTGGTCTCGGTGCTCGTGCCTTCAGGTGCGGCGACCGAGGCGTTCACCTGGATGACGACGGTGGCCTACGGTGCGAGCGCGATCGGTGCCGGTGTTGCCGGCGTGGTCGTGGAGAGCTCGTTCGGGGTGTCCGGCGCGTTGGCTCTCGCGGCGCTTGCATCGGTTGCGGCGCTGGCGATCAGCCTGGTCCCAGGCCGGTCTCGGCCGTCAGGTCACTCGGTGCGTCCGGTGTACCCTCATGCCCCGGTAGCCCAGGGGCTCGCCGCCTGATTCTGGTGGCGGGCCCGACGGCTGCCACAGGAGGCTTCGCCTAGTCCGGTCTATGGCGCCGCACTGCTAATGCGGTTTGGGTTCATCGCCCATCCGGGGTTCAAATCCCCGAGCCTCCGCGTCCGACCCGGCGCCCTATACTCGTCGGGTCGGGGACCACTGCGCCCGTAGCTCAACGGATAGAGCATCTGACTACGGATCAGAAGGTTGCGGGTTCGAATCCCTCCGGGCGCGCGCATGGTTGAGGCAGGTGGGAGGCCGGTTTTGCCCTTCGGGGCGAAGCCGGCCTTCTTCATTCCGGACCTCAGCCCCAGCCCCACTATCGACCCAGCGCGGATCCAGCGTCTCACGCGCTCGCAGCGGGCATTGGGCGCCTTGCTGGAGACACTCCGCCGCAGGCGTGTGACGGTCGCCCCGTCGTGATGACGTCAGCGCTTGCTTATTGCCTTCCCGAGGCCGGTGGTGCCCTTCGGGTGCCTCTGTGTTTGTCAAGCTGCTGGCCGTGGCGTCGTAGAGTCACCTCTGGCGGGCCCGGGAAGTGACTTGTCCGAAGAGCTGGTCATCGGGGTTGGGCCAGCCGCATGCCGTGGATGAGCTGGGCCGACGCGGTTTGCTGGCCGACGGCGCGGACGGAGTTCTGACATTGACGGACGCGGGCCAGGTCGCGCACGGCGGGGCGGCTGCCGGCGTCGCGATTGTTCGCAGTGTTGTCAGCGCCGCATTACCCGGACAGAACTATGCCACCCTGATCCGGCTGCTAGCCGATCTCGTCGACGGCCTTGATCGGACATCGAAGTCGTCGCATTGACCGATCGGCCGATGGGCTCCTCAGCCGAGACTTCCCGAGCCGAGAGCAGCAGGAAAGGGCCGCATACCATTCGATTGACGCTTCGCGTCGGCTGGCAAAACCATGAGCCCGCAGATCGCCATCCGGCTCGACAACCTTGAACTGGCTGCCCTTGATGTCGAAGTCGCCGAGGGACGGGCGGCCAACCGCTCTGACGCCGTACGCCGGGGCATCGCCCGCATGCAACGTGACCAGCACCACCGCGGCGAGGAAGCC
>JACCQS010000357.1 GCA_013814015.1 Geodermatophilaceae bacterium
GCGCCACCACGTAGGGATAGCGGGACTCCTGATAGGCGCTCCAGAGGTCAGCGACTGCGGCCTTCAATGCCGGGAGAGCAAGGGGCGCAACGTCTTCCTCGTAGAAGCGAGGATTGACGAAGCGGTAGCTCATGACGAGTTTCCGCAAGGCAGGCACGCTGCGCCCGTGCGATTGGCGATCGACGTCGGCCACGTCGTCGGGCATCAGGTCGCCACGGCTGACGTCGAGTGCCAGTGCTAGAGCGTCAACGGCGGCGTAGGCCGCTAGCGCCATGCGTCCGGACTCGATCTTCTCAACCCAGCTCAGGCTGCGGCCGGTGCGGTCGGCCAGGATCTGCTGAGACAGCCCGCGGCGTTTCCGGTAGTACCGGACTCGCTCGCCTGGCGTCAGGTGGTTGCTCGCTCCGCGCATGTCTCAGGATCCCACGCGTCTACGACACATACCCCGGAATGAGACTGCGGGTTTTCGCCCCAACCGGCCCTGATCCTCGGTGCACAACAACAGACCGCTTCAAGCGGTCCAAACCGAGGGAGAAGACGATGCGTCTGCCAGTGAGCACGTTGGGAATGACTTTGATCGTGGGCGGGATCGAGCCGGTCGTGGATCGGTCGACCGGGGCTGTCCGGATCGATCGTGAGTCGGGGCGGCCGTTGTTCACGGTGCATGTGATGGCTGTGAGTGCGGGGGATGCGAAGCCTGAGCAGTGGCCGGTGCGGGTGACCGGGGAGCCGTCCGGGTTCGGAGTGGGCAGCACCGTTGCGGTGAAGAACCTGGTTGCGATGACGTGGGAGATGGAGGACCGGCACGGTCTGTCCTTCCGCGCCGAGTCCGTCGAAGCCGTGTCTGCCGCGCCGTCGTCTCGCACGGCCGAAGCCAAGGCCGGCTGACATGCGCGTGGATCTGGTCACCCGGAACGACACCGCGCTGGAGTGGTTCGTGGGGGCAGGCCTGTGGCTGCTCGGCGCCCTAGTCCGCGGCTTTGGCCGGCTCCTGTGGTGGCTGATGTGCCGGCCGCTGTGGGCCTTCGGCGTGCTGCTGCTGGTGGTGCCGACGGTGACCGGCACCTGGTTGCAGGTGCTGTATGTGGTCAACGGGGTCGCGGCGTTCCTGGTGGCCTGGGAGCTGACCCTGCCGGATTCCTACTCCCGCTTCTTCGCCCAGCCGCTGCGCCGCTGGCGCCGCGTTCGGCGGGTGTATCGGCGGAACTGGGAGACCGCGATGGTCATGTCCGGGATGGCCAAACCCGGCGTGGAGGGCACGATCGTCCCGCAGCTGCTCGGCGTGGACTGCGGACGATGGGCCGATTATGTCGAGGTCGGCATGCTGATGGGCCAGTCCCTGACCGACTACGAACGCGCCTGCCCCGCCCTGGCCACCTCGTTCGGTGCCCTGGACTGCCGGGTCCGGGCTGATCGGCCCGGCATTCTGTGGTTGGACCTGCGCCACGGCGACCCCCTGGCCAAGACCATCCCGGCCCGTCCGATTCCGGACGAGGCCGATCTTGGTTCGGTGCCGGTCGGTGTGCGGGATGACGGTAAGCCCTGGGTGCTGCAGTTGCTGGGCACTCACCTATTCATCGCCGGTGTGACCGGGTCGGGAAAGGGCAGCATCCTGTGGTCCCTGCTCCGCGGCATCGCCCCGGCGATCCAGGACGGGACTGTTCGGGTGTGGGCGCTCGATCCCAAGGGCGGGATGGAACTGGCCTTCGGGCGTCCGATGTTCACCCGGTTCGCCGCCGAATCGTCGGAGGCGATGGTTCGGCTTCTCGAGGACGCGGTTGCGGTGATGGACGACCGGGCGCAACGGATGGCCGGCATCACCCGACTACACGTTCCGACCGCTGACGAGCCGATGATCCTGCTGGTTGTGGACGAGCTGGCCTCGCTGACCGCTTACGAACCAGACCGCAAACTCCGCGACCGAGCCACCGCTGCCCTGTCCGCGTTGCTGACCAAGGGCCGCGCCGTCGCTGTCGTGGTGGTCGCTGCGGCTCAGGACCCACGCAAGGAGGTCGTCACGTTCCGGTCCCTGTTCCCGACCAAGGTCGCGCTCCGGTTGGACACCCCGTCACAGGTCGACATGGTCCTGGGCGAGGGGATGCACGCCATGGGCGCTGCCTGTGACCGGATCCCGACCAGCCTGCCCGGCGTGGGCTACGTCACCGTCGATGACCTACGCGAACCACAACGGGTCCGTGCCTGCTGGGTCACCGACGAGCAGATCGTCAGCGCCAGCCGAAGTCATTCCGCACCGGTTGAACAGCTCATCGGCGTATGCGAGCTGGCGATCGAGGTCAGAGACGAGGCGGCGTGACGACCCGGCAGGAGTTCGCCGCAGTCGCAGCTCAGGTCCTGGCCGAGAAGGCTGGCCTGTCTGAGAACACCGCTCATGAGGCGATCCGCAGGGTGCTGTCGACCGATTTCGCCAGGTGGGAGCAGCAGGTCACCCGCGCCGGTCATTGCTCCCGGCCGGTCCGGCTTCGCGGCCACACCACACAGGCCGGACGCGATCCGGGATCTGTCGGCTTCTCAACGGCTGGGGAGCCGGACCGGCAGCTGCTCATTCGGTGTGGGAATCGGCGGGCCTCGGTGTGCGGGTCGTGTTCGGCGGAGTACAAAGGCGACGTCTGGCACCTGCTGGCTGCCGGGACCGGTGGCGGGATCAAAGGCGTACCGGCCTCGGTCGGCCGTCATCCGATGGTGTTCGCGACGCTGACCGCGCCCAGCTTCGGCCCGGTCCACCGCGCAGGAGAGGTCGGGGGGCGGGGCGGCTTAGCGAAGCGGTGCCGCCCCGCTGGTGAGACGGGCACCTGCCGGCACCGCCGGGCTAGAGGCTGCGGCGCTACTCATGCGGCCGATGACGCCATGGTGGGTGAGCCGCTGTGCGAGGACTGCTACGACTACCCGGCCGCCGCCGCGTTCAACTGGCACGCCCCGGAGTTGTGGCGACGGTTCACCATTGGGCTACGCCGGGCGCTGGCCGCGCGGGTCGGGATCACCGAAACCGCGTTCACCCGGAGGGCACGGCTGTCCTACGCGAAGGTCGCGGAGTTTCAGCGCCGCGGGGTCGTGCACTTCCACGCGATCATCCGCCTGGACGGACCCGAGACCGACTACGCGCAACCGACCATCGACCTGGGCGACACCGACCTAGCTGCCGCCGTCATCACCGCAGCGGCAGGAGTGGCAATCACGGTGCCGGTCGACGCTGACCGGATCATCGCCCTGGGCTTCGGATCGCAGGTCGACGCACGGCCAGTCCGGGCACGAGACGAGGACCTGACCGGCGACCTCGATCCGGGCATGGTCGCCGCCTACATCGCCAAGTACTCGGTCAAAGCCGCCGAGGACTTCGGCCTCACCACCCGCGTGTACAGCCAGGCCCACGCCGTGCAGGTCGGGCTTCGCCCGCACGTGGCCCAAATGATCGGCGCAGCCGAAGGTCCCGCCGACCTCGACGGCTACGACGGGATCTGCCGGTGGCTGCACATGCTCGCCTTCCGTGGCCACTTC
>JACCQS010000396.1 GCA_013814015.1 Geodermatophilaceae bacterium
GAGGCGCCGAGACCTCTTGCCTGGCCTCGACCCACGCACTCAAGGACTGGCGCTCGGGGTCAGCGAGCAGGCGCTCGTCGGCCGCTGCGGCCAGCAGCGCGTGGGCACTCCAGCGAAGCCCGAGGTCGCCCTCGACGGTACGGCGATGGGTGGGTACGCCGACGGCCTCCCGGCGCAGACTGGTCTGCTCGGCATCTGGCGAGAGCACGCAGTAGACATCGGTCGTGGCACCTCCGACGTCGACGACGACCACGCTGCCGCCCGGACGAGTGCCCGCAGCGATCCCGCTCGGACCGGATCGGAGCTGTTCGGCGAGCACGCTCACCCCGTCCAGCACGGCATCCGGAGTCACCGCACGGACCAGACCGGCGAAATCCGGATCGACGGACAGGTTCTTCCCGCCGATGACGTGGTCCAGGAAGACGCTGCGGATCGCCGCCCGCGCCGGTTCCGGATCGAGCTCGCCGATGTCGGGCAGCACGTTCTCGGTGGGCACCACGGTGGCCCCTTGCGCTTCGAGGATGTCGCAGACCTCTTGGCGTACAACCACATTCCCAGCCACGACGATCGGTACGCCGAGCTGGGCAGAGGCAAGCGCGGCGGCGTTGTGCAGCAGGACGCTGGACTCCCCGCCGTCGGTCCCGCCCACGAGCAGCAGCACGTCGGGTGCCGCCGAGCGCAACGCGGCCGTTCCGGCGCGGTCGAGTCGACCTGCCGAGACGTGTACGACCCGGGCACCTGCCGACAGGGCGGCCCGACGTCCGGCCTCCGCGCTGATCTCCCGCTCGTATCCCACAACGGCCAGCCGGAGCCCGCCACCGGCGCTGGAGCAGGCAAGCACCAGCGGCTCGCCGACGGCCAGCTCATCCCGTACCGCCGCGAAGCCGACCATCACATCGGTATCGATCGTGGTCGGATGATCGGCGGAGCCCAGAAGCGCCCCGGTGGCCAGGTCTACGGCGGCGGCCTTGGTGTACGTCGACCCGATGTCCACACAAAGCGCGACCTGGTCAGACATCCGCCAGAACGTACGCCCGGCACCTGCCCGGCTACTCAGCCGCCACGACCTGAGCGTTTCGTGTTCGGCGAGCTTGCGGCTTATCCGCCTGCGGTCTGACGACAGGGCCGCCGGCGGCGCCCTACCCTCGGCGGGTGCCTCAGGACACCTTTGCCGACCGGGTCCTGACCTTTGCGCGCAGCCACATCCTCCTCATGGACGCGCTGCTTGCCGGTGTGCTGTTCGTCCTCACGGTGCTCCCGCAAACGCCAAGCGTGAACGACGCCGAGGCCGCCGTCAGCTTGTTCCTGGTCGCCCCGTTGATCCTTCGCCGGACCTGGCCCATGTTCACGTTCGTCCTGGTGACGGCCGTGAGCCTGTTCCAGCTCGGCGTTCTGCACGATTTCCTCGCCGCCAATGTGTCCGCGCTGATCGTGATCTACAGCGTTGCCGCCTACGGCCAGCGCTGGGCCGGCCGGGTGGTGCTGGCCACCGGGCTGCTCGGAGCACCGCTCGGCGCCGGCCTCTACCACGACTCCTCTTACGGCTCCGACCTTTTCGTGACCGTGGCCTTCACGATCGGAGTCTCGGTCGTGGCAGCTTGGGCCTTGGGTACGGTGCGCCGCAGCCGGTTGCAGCAGATTGCCGGACTGGCCGAGCGGGCCCGACTGCGCGAACAGGAACGGCAGCAGGAGCTGCGCCTGGCGGCCTCGACGGAGCGGGCGCGGATCGCCCGGGAGATGCACGATGTCGTTGCTCACTCGCTGTCGGTCGTGATCGCCCAGGCTGACGGCGGCCGGTACGCCGGGCGGGAGTCACCCGAGACCGCCCTGCAGACCCTCGAGGCGATCGCGGCCACCGGCCGGCAGGCGCTCAGCGATATGCGCGGACTGCTCGGCGTCCTGCGCGAGGACGGCACGGCGCTGCATGCCCCGCAGCCACAGGTCGGCGACATCCCCGGCCTGGTCGGCGAGCTACAGGCCAGCGGATTGGACGTCGATCTGCTCGTCGAGGGCGCGCCGCGGCCGCTGCCGGCCGGTCCTAGTCTGGCGGCCTATCGCATCGTGCAGGAATCGCTGACCAACGTGCTCAAGCACGCCGGTCCTGCCTGCCGAGCCTGGGTCCGCGTGCACTGGCGCGAGGATGAGCTCGAGTTGAGCGTCATCGACGACGGGCGAGGGGCATCTGCGGCGCTCGTCAGCGCCACCACTGCCTGGAGCGGTGAACCGGCACCGCCTGGCACCGCGGTCGGAGGGCCGGGCATGTCAGGATCGCCCACGCCACAGGCTGTTTCAGGTCACGGGCTGACCGGGATGCACGAGCGCGCTACCTTGTACGGCGGTCGCGTCGGCGCCGGACCGCGCTCAGGTGGCGGCTTCGCCGTACATGCCGTGATCCCCTACCCTCGCGGCACGTGAGCGAATTCTCGGCTTCATCCGGGCCGATCCGGGTGGCGCTGGTCGATGACCAACAGATGGTCCGGGTCGGATTCCGGATGCTGATCGACTCCCAGGCAGACCTCGAGGTCGTGGCCGAGGCCGGCGACGGTGTGCAGGCGGTCGACATCGTCTCCCGCACGCCGGTTGACGTGGTGCTGATGGACGTACGGATGCCGCGGCTCGACGGGATCGAGGCCACCCGGCAGATCAGTGCTCTGCCCGATGCACCGCGCGTGGTCGTACTGACGACGTTCGACATCGACGAGTACGTCCTGGCCGCCATCGGTGCGGGGGCCAGTGGATTCCTGCTGAAGGACGCTCCGCCAGAGGAGATGCTCGCCGCGGTACGCACCGTCCATGCCGGAGATGGGGTGATCTCGGCAAGTTCGACGCGGCGGTTGTTGCAGCATGTCGGTCCGCTGCTCCGCGACCGTACGGGAGGCGGCCAGCCAGGTGCGGCCCCCGGTCCGCTGCCCCCGGCCGGCGGGTCGGTGTCCGTACGCTCGGACCAAGCCGCCCTGGCCGAACTGACGCCGCGCGAGAACGAGGTGCTGATCCAGATGGCCTACGGCGCATCGAACACTGAGATCGCCGCGTCGTTCGTCGTGAGCGAGGCGACGGTGAAGACGCACGTCGGCCGGGTCCTGGCCAAGACCGGGTCGCGAGACCGCGTGCAGGCCATCGTTCTTGCCTACCGAGCCGGCCTGGTGGAGCCGGCGGACCTGTTGCGGATCCGGTCCTGATCGGCTGCTTTCCTGCGGCCGGGTCCGTTGTCACCCGGCGGCTTCGAACTCAGCTGCCGGTCAGACCTGAGCGTAGGGCGAGGACGGCCAGACGTACCCGGTTCGAGGTGCCGGTCTTGGCCATGAGGCTGGCGACGTGGGTCTTGACGGTGGTAAGCCCGATGTGCAGCCGGTAGGCGATCTGGGCGTTGGACAGCCCGCCGCCGATCAGGGCCAACACATCTCGCTCGCGGTCGGTGAGCAGCCGCAGCTCTATTGCCTCCTCGGACTGTTGCTCGCTGGCTTCGCGGGCGGTGACCGCGGCCTGCACCAGGCGGCGCAGTACGGCGGGGCTGAATGCTGAGTCACCGGCGGCGACGCGGCGGATCGCCTCCAGCACCCCCTCAGGCTCGGCGTCCTTGGCGATGAACCCGTGGGCCCGGCTGAGAGCGCGGGGTAGAGATGATCATCGTCATCGAAGGTGGTCAGCACCAGGACCCGGGTGCTGGGACGTGCGGCGAGGATCCGTGCGGTGGCGGTGATGCCGTCCACGCCCGGCATCCGCAGGTCCATCAACACGACATCCGGAGCGCCCCGATCTACCAACTGGATAGCCTGGTTCCCGTTTTCGGCCTCGTCGACGACCTCGAGATAATCGGTTGTCGCACACAGCATCCGCAGCCCGGCCCGTACCAGGTGCTGATCGTCGACCGGTCATCGAGCTGGCCGGCGACGCCGGATACCTGATCTACCTGGCCGTGCGCACGCTTCGCGCCCCACTCGGGGCCGATCATGGGGCGGGCGAGGCGGTCACAGCGCAGACTTCGATGCGGCGGATCTATCTTGACGGCGCACTGGTGAATCTGCTGAATCCGAA
>JACCQS010000475.1 GCA_013814015.1 Geodermatophilaceae bacterium
GATCTACGTGATGCGGGCAGACGGTGCGCACGAGCGCAATCTCACGAATGACCCGGCCGCCGACTTCCTTCCCAACTGGTCACCAGACGGAAAGCGGATCGCGTGGTCCAGTGGCCGTGACGGCGACCAGGAGATCTGGGCGATGTCTCGTAGCGGCCGCGACGCCATCCAGCTCACGGACCACCCGGCCGAGGACAACAAACCAGCATGGTCGCCCGACGGCAAACTGATCGCCTTCCACAGCCGCCGTGACCTTCCGGCACGCGCTCTGTACTCGATGGCGGTGGATGGCAGCGGCGTGACACGCCTGACCATGGACCCGGCCTACCAGCCGGACTGGCAGCCACTCGAGGCTCCCCACTGCGTGCCATGGAGCGCCGACGATGCGTAACCGTCGCTTCGCGGCGCTCGCCACCGCCCTTGGATTCTTCGCCGGCTGCGGCGGCGGAGATCGGCCCGAGCCTCGCAGCGGCATGCCGGAGACCGGCACCGCCCAAGCCCGTTCCACCGCAACGCCACCGCCCGGCCGGGCACCTGAGCGGCTGCCAACAGGGGTCGCGGCCGCGATCCGCACACCCGGCTTTCCATTGGCAATCGCGTTCGGTCACGGCAGCGCCTGGGTCAGCACCCACCGTGCGACGACGCTCTATCGCATCGACCCGCGCAGCAACCGCGTCGAAGCCGAGATCGACGTCGGCCGAGAGTCTTGCGGCCGTATCGAGGTCACCGCGGACGCCGTCTGGGTCGTCGCTTGCGAGGACGGCCCCTCCGCGCGCGTGGATCCCTCCAGCAACCAAGTCGTCGAAACGACCGAGAGCGGCGCACTGCCGCCCGTCAAAGCGGGCGGCGACCTATGGCAGGTGCTGGCAGGTCACAACATCCTCGCGCGAATCGACCCGGCCACCATGGCCACAACGGCGCGGATTCCTCTCGGACCGTTGCCGGGGATGCCGCTCGTCGCCTTCGGCGCGATCTGGATCCCGACCACAGACGGCATTCACCGCATAGACGTCCACACCGGCAAGGCGCGCACAGTCAGGCTCGGCGAGACCGACACCGACATCCTGCTCGCGCGTGCCGCCGGCGCCATCTGGGTCGCGAACGGCCTCGACGGCGTCCTCTGGCGAGTTTCCCCGCAAGGACGCGCCATCCGCACATCGCTACAAGCCCGCCCGCCCAGCCTCTTCTATGATATCGGCCTCGCCGCTGGCCGCGGACACCTCTTCCTCCGCTCGGGAGACACACGGGTGTGGGAAGTCGACCCCCGCACCGAGACGATAGTCGCCCGACACCACGCCACAGGCGCCGGGGGCCACGTCGCAATCGGTTTCGGCTCGCTCTGGGCGGCAAACGCCGGCGATGACTCTGTCTGGCGAATCCGGCTCAGATGACCACCTGGGACAAAGCCGTTGTTCTCGGTGCAACGACCATGTCGGTCTTGCTGATTGGCGTTGCGGCACCCGCCGCAGCGCGGCGGCCGGCCGCAGTGTAGCCGGGCAGGGTGGCCGGAGAACGGCGACGTCCGGCAGCATCGAGAAGAACCAGACCAGTCATACCGCGAAGCGTCGTCCATTGCATGGAAAGCGGTGGCAGCGCCTACCCAAGGGCGGATGGCTGAGGAAGTCCTTGCCAGGCTCGCGCACAAGACCTAGCCTCCTGTCGTGAGCAGGATCTGGGGCGCGTCGAAGGCTTTCGCCGAGCGCTGGTGGCGTAGTGAGGTAGAGCGGCGGGTGGAGCAGTGGCGTTCGCAAGCACGGCGCGTCCCAAGGCAACTACGGCGTCACGCGTCGAGCGTCCCGCCGTGGATTGGGGTCCTCCTCTTCGCCGGCTTCTTCTAGGTCTAGCGACCGAGCTCGACGAGACCGTCAATAAGGTGCTCGGCGGAAACATCGAGGTTGTCCCGCCTGCCGTGGAACTTCGCGGTGGCGGTCCGGTGATCAGTGAGCGGCTGCGAGCGTAGCGGCCGGTTCGATCGTGGTGGTCGGGGCGGTGCGTGAGGTGGTCGATCGGCTCGTGGCCGCGCGGGTGGCGGTGAGGTCGTTCTCGACGGCGACGGCGAGGGCGGCGAGGTGCTTGTAGCCGATGATCTTGCGGAACTGGGCTTCGGCTTCGAGCATGCCGGCGGCGGTCCAGCGCAGGCACATGTCGCCGTTCTGCCAGCGCTTGACGTTGCGGCTGGTGGCGCGGC
>JACCQS010000450.1 GCA_013814015.1 Geodermatophilaceae bacterium
CTGGGCAAACACAGCGATCGTCCGGACGGGGAGGTTCTTACTGCGCTGCAGCACTTCAGCGCCGGCCGGGTTGCGATCCAGGATCTGACGGACTGAGCCGCGGTGGCTCTGCGTGCTGGCGGATCCACGTGTGCATGGCGATCCCCGAGGCCACCCCGGCGTTGATGGACCGGGTGGATCCGTACTGCGCGATCGAGCACACCAGGGACGCCGATGACCGGGCCAACTCGCTGAGGCCCCCGCCCTCCTGGCCGAAGAGCAGGACGCATTCCCGGGGAAGCAGGACCGTCTCCAGCGAGACCGCGCCCGGCAGGTTGTCGATGGCTACCACGGGCACCTCGGCTCCCGCCGCCCACTGGACCAGTGCCTGGGCATCGGGGTGATGGCGAATGTGCTGGTAGCGGTCGGTCACCATCGCGCCGCGGCGGTTCCAGCGACGCCGTCCGACGATGTGCACCTCAGCGGCCAGGAACGCGTTCGCCGTACGGACGACAGTCCCGATGTTGAGGTCATGGGCGAAATTCTCGATGGCGACGTGGAACGGATGCCGCCGACTGTCGAGGTCGGCCACGATGGCGTCCATGGACCAGTAGCGGTAGCGGTTCACGACATTGCGCCGGTCGCCGCCGCGCAGCAGTTCGGGATCCAGCCGCGGATCGTCCGGAACAGGCCCTTCCCACGGCCCGACGCCGACTGGGTCCCTCTGCACCGGCTCCCTGTCCACGATCTCAGTGTGCCGCTCGTGGGACCATGGGGTTGCCATGACCGCGACCTCCTTGCCTCTACCACTGGTGTGGTCGGTTCCCAAGCTAGCCAAGCCACCCCGGCATCTGGCTGACCTGACCGTCGAGGGGGCCCGTGCGGCCCTTGTCGCCGCGGGCCACCCGGCCTACCGCGCCGATCAACTCTCCCGGCACTACTTCACCGCGCCGGAGGGCAAGAACCTGACCGAGGTGCCTCGCGCGGATCGGGCAAGGTTGCGTGCGGAGTTCCTGCCGCCGCTGCTCACGTCGGTCCACGAGCGGCTCGCGGACGCAGGCACCACCCGAAAGACGCTCTGGCGAGCATTTGACGGCACGCTGATCGAGAGCGTGCTGATGCGCTATCCCAGTCGAGCGACTCTGTGTGTGTCCAGCCAGGCCGGCTGCGGCATGGCGTGTCCATTCTGTGCCACGGGTCAGGGCGGGCTGACCCGGAACCTGTCGGCCGGCGAGATCGTGGGCCAGGTGGTCTCGGCCGCCAAGGCGATGCGCGCGGGCGATCTGCCCGGCGGACCAGGACGATTGTCCAATGTCGTTTTCATGGGTATGGGCGAACCACTGGCCAACTACAACCGGGTCCTGGCCGCCATCCGCCGGATGCTCGCGCCGACGCCACATGGGCTCGGGATGTCCGCTCGCGGGATCACGGTCTCCACCGTGGGGCTCGTGCCGGCGATCTCCCGGCTGACTGACGAAGGCCTCGCGCTCACTCTGGCAGTGAGCCTGCACGCCCCGGACGACGAGTTGCGCGACACCCTGGTTCCGGTGAACACCCGCTGGCCGGTCCGCGAGGTACTCGATGCAGCCTGGCGCTACGCGGACGTCACCGGGCGCCGGGTCTCCATCGAGTACGCATTGATCCGCGACGTGAATGACTCCGTCGAGCGCGCCGATCAACTCGGCCGGCTGCTGTCCGGACGACTGACCCACGTCAACGTCATCCCACTCAACCCGACACCGGGCAGCAAGTGGGATGCCAGCACTCCGCAGGCTCAGGGCCGATTTGTGGCTGCTGTTCGGGCGCACGGCGTCGCGATCACGGTGCGCGACACCCGAGGACGCGAGATCGATGGCGCCTGCGGCCAACTCGCCGCTTCCGCGCAGGCGCTATCCGCCGACCCTGCCCGCACGCCTGAGGCAGGGACCAGCCCGACTTGACCGAGGCCGAAGCACACCAGCACAGTCATACCGACGTCTCCGGCGGCTGGCTGCGAGCTGCGGTCTTCGGCGCCATGGACGGACTCGTGACCAACACCGCTCTGGTGGCCGGCCTCGGGGCGGCCGCCTCCAGCGACACGGTCGTGCTCGGCGGTGTCGCAGGACTGGTCGCGGGTGCGGTGTCGATGGCACTGGGGGAGTACACCTCGGTCTCCACCCAGAACGAGCAACTCGATCTCGAGGTCAGCAAGGAACGGCGTGAACTTCGGGTGCATCCCGAGGAAGAGCGCGCCGAGATGGTTGCCCTGTGGCGCAGCAGAGGCTTGGACAGTGCACTGGCCGAGCAGGTGTCCGCTCAGTTGGCCCGCGATCCCGAACAGGAATTGCGTGAGCACGCCCGAGCCGAACTCGGACTGGACCCGGACGAGAAGCCCTCGCCCTGGACGGCCGCCTGGTCGTCCTTCATCTGTTTCGCGCTGGGCGCCCTGATCCCGTTGCTGCCCTATCTTTTCGGGTACGACGAGGTGTACGCGGCGGTGGCCGTCGGCGGTGCGGGGCTGTTCCTGGCCGGTATGCTCTCCGCTCGGTTCACCGCGCGTCCGTGGTGGTCCGGCGGACTGCGCCAGCTCACGATGGGCCTGCTGGCTGCCGGCCTCACCTACCTCGTCGGCTCCTGGATCGGAGCCCCCACCAGCTGATCGGGTACGTCGCGGGCGGAAATACCGGCGGTGTCGGGATTGACTCCGAAGCCCAGGATCCTGGTCATCCCTCAAGCCCACATGAAGTCAAGAAAAGCGAAGGGCGTGGGTACGATGCGACTGGTCGACGACCGGCTGATGCTGTGAGGGGGCGCCTGTGCAGCAGAGGGGCGAGCCTGCGCCGGACCTGTTCGTCCCGCTGACCGAGCAACTCGACAACGTCCGCCGTTGGAACGAGGATCGGGACTGGGGCCTGCCGGCCGCTGAATTGGATGCGATCGATCTCACCCCGCGTACCCACGCGGACCCGCTGGTCGTGGACCTCATTGCCGTCTACCTCGACGACGTCCACGGCGGCGACGACGTCCACGGCGGCGACGGCGACGGACAGCTCGACGGCGTGCGCCGTACCTGCCACGAGTTGTGGGCCATCGCTTCTCAACAGCAGCCGAAGACCTGGTTCTGGGACTGGGTACGCGATCGCTACGACCCTCGGCCCAAGCCGGTGCGACTGCTTCCGGGCATCATCCATTGGCCTGGCGTTCGCCGGATGACCGTCGACCTGGGAGCGCACTGGGTTCCTGGACAGCACATTCGCCCGAGCAGCCTCCGCGGCCCCGACTCGGCGCACGCCGAGATCCTTGCCGCCGCAGCGCACTTTCCCCGATGGGCGCGCGCGATGGACGGGGTGAGCGTGCCCTACATCTGGCTATCCGGTTATCAGGTGACCCATCCCGAGGAGTCGACACACTTGCGGTTACCCGGCCTGGCTTGGGTCGAATACCGCAAGACACTGAGCTTCACCGTCGATCGGATCGACCGAGCGCACAGCGGATGGGCCTCGCCGGTCGTCTAGGTCGCGATCCGTGCGGCTGCGATCGGCGAAGCCGTGACCTCGAAGCAGCCGAGTCCCGACGCCCTACGACGGCGGCGCTGTAGCCCGGCGCCGCATGCCGCTCGGCGGTCAGTTGCGCCAGGCGTTACGGCGTCGTACCGCGTCTCGGACCAGGTATGCGGCGATCACCGCGGCAGTACCGATCACCCATAGGTTCTCGACCTGACCGGTGTGGTTGCCGACCAACATCAGCAGCAGGGAGATGACGGCGAGCCAGCCGAGAATCCGAGGGACTACCTTGAACTCCTGGTGCCAGCCCCAGTCCTCCGGGCGCTCATGCGGCTCGAGTACGTACCCATCCAGAGGCGATGGGGTAGCCAGGTCGCGACCTGGCTCGGTGGGGGCGCTCACAGGGCTCCTCTCGACCATGTGCGTGTCCGCAGCATCATCGCAGACCGGCCGAGGCCAGATCCTGCCGATGGCGTCCTATCGCGGCTGCTCCCAGGCCAACCCGGGAAACCGGGCGAAATCTCGGTCGAGACTCGCGACGCCGCACCCGTTCTCTACGGCCAGCGAAGCCAAGAAGGCGTCCGGCACGAGGTCGCCGGCCGCCTGGCCGTCGTGACAGAGGGTTCGGAAAACCTCAAAGCGCCTGGGCCCGGAGCGCAAAGCTGCGTGACCCGGTTGAGCCCGTACGGCGTCAGCGAAGGCGAATACCTCGTCCAATGAACTGGGATCGCCGAACACCCTCCGGTTAGTCGCCAGGCGCACAACGGCTGCCCACACCTCGTCCGGTACGCAGAAACTGCGCTGCTCCGCGACCACGCGTTCTAGCCATGCGCGAACCAGCGGATGGTGCGGGTGATCCTCGCGATGGGCTGCGAGCACGATGTTGACGTCGAGCAGGATCACCTCAGGTCCTCAACAGGCAACCCTTCCTCCACTGCCTGAAGGAGCGTTCGGTAGGAACTCGCGTCAACTCCTGGCCGCAGTCCGGAGCCCCCTCGGCGAACTGGGATGGCAGGAGGAGTGCCGATGGCTCGACCGGCTAGCTGGCTGCGGAGTGCCTGTTCGACGTACTGGCCCAATGTGAGTCCCCGTCGTCTTGCCTCGGTCTTGGCCGAGGCGAGCAACTCATCTGCAATTGCCAGAGTGGTGCGCATGATGTTGAGACTATCGCATCAAGTGCATCAGTGTGACCAGTACGTCAGACTGAGCGTTGTGTCAGTTTCCAGCACCGTCATACTGCTCGGCTCAACGGGCTCGATCGGAACCCAGGCGTTGCAGGTGATCGCCGCCCATCGTGAGCGGTTCACCGTGACCGGGCTCGCCGCAGGTGGGGCAGACCCGCAACTGCTGGCCCGCCAGGCATTGGACTGCGGCGCGAGGACCGTCGCGGTCGCTCGGGCGACGTCGGCGCAGGATCTGCAACTGGCCTTCTATGCCGAGGCCACCCGACGGGGTTATTCGGAAGGCAAGTACTCGGTGCCAGAGATCCTGGCCGGCCCACAGGCTGCAACCGAGTTGGCCGGCCGCCCTGCCGACGTCGTCCTCAACGCGATCACCGGCTCGATCGGCCTCGAACCCACACTGGCCGCACTAGCCGCGGGGTCCCGGCTGGCCCTGGCCAACAAGGAGTCACTGATCGCCGGCGGGGATCTGGTCATGGCTCGCGCACGGCGCGGCCAGATCGTGCCGGTTGATTCCGAACACTCGGCTCTGGCGCAGTGCCTACGCGGCGGATCAGTGGATGAGGTGGAACGGCTGATCCTGACCGCGAGCGGTGGCCCGTTCCGAGGAAAGAGCCGAGCCGAGCTCGCCAACGTCACCGTCGAGCAGGCGATGGCTCACCCCACCTGGGCGATGGGACAGGTCATCACGATCAACTCGGCGACGATGGTCAACAAGGCGCTGGAAGTGATCGAGGCGCACCTGCTGTTCGGCATCCCGTATGACCGGATCGACGTCGTCGTGCATCCGCAGTCGATCGTGCATTCGATGGTGACTTTCATTGACGGGTCGACCCTTGCCAAGGCCAGCCCGCCGAGCATGAATCTCCCCATCGCCCTGGCCCTGTCCTGGCCGGATCGCCTTCCCGGCGTACGGCCTGCGTTGGACTGGTCGCACTCCGCGAGCTGGGATTTCGAGCCGCTGGACAACACCGCCTTCCCGGCTGTCGAACTCGCCCGCGCGGTCGGTCGTACCGGCCGTTGCCGTCCGGCGATCTACAACGCCGCTAACGAGGAGGCGGTTGCCGGGTTCGTGGCCGGAGACCTCCCGTTTCCCGGGATCGTGGACACGGTGGCGCGTATCGTCGAGAGCGCGCCGGACTTCGGCGTACCGACGTCGGTGTCCGACGTCAATTCAGCAGAATCCTGGGCCCGCCAACAGGCGCGGGGCCTGATCGCAGGGGAGCACATCGGTGCCGGTTCGTCTCGTGCCTAGGGCCATCGCACCTAGGCCACTCGTGCACAGGGGCACCGCATGAGTGGTGTGCTCTGGACGATCCTCGGGATCGGGTTGTTCGCGATCGGCCTGCTGTTCTCGATCTGGTTCCACGAACTGGGCCACTTCATGTGGGCACGCAGATTCGGCATGCGGGTGCCACAGTTCATGGTCGGCTTCGGACCCACTCTGTGGTCCCGGCAACGCGGCGATACCGAGCACGGGATCAAGGCCATCCCGCTGGGTGGCTACATCCGGATCGTCGGGATGATCCCGCCGGCAAAGTCCGACGGACAGCCGCGCGAGTACGGCCGGCTGCGCCGGATGATCGAAGAGGTACGCGGGGCGGCGCTCGATGACATCGAGCCCGGCGATGAGAACCGGGTCTTCTACAAGAAGCCCTGGTGGCAGCGGGTCATCGTGATGTCTGCCGGCCCGGTACACAACCTGGTCCTCGCCTTTGTGTTCTTCACGATCATCTTGGTCGGCTTCGGGATCCCAGCTACCACACCCTCGCTGACGGTTGACTTGGTCAGCGAATGCGTCCTGCCGGCCGGGTCGCCGGTCAAGGACTGCACGACCCCGATCGACAGCGATGGTCAGACCTGCGGCGTGGGCGAGAACGGATGCGATCTGCCACCCCCCAGCCCCGCCGCTGAAGGCGGGCTGCGGGCCGGCGACAAGATCCTGTCCGTGGACGGACACGAGGTCTCCACCTTCAAGGCGGTGCAGGACATCATCCGGGTCAACGCCGGCGCCGAGCTCGGATTCGTCGTCGAACGCGACTCCGGTACCGAAGCTCTGGCGATCACCCCGATCCGCAATCTGGCCTACATCGACGACGAAGGCACGATCGACGAGGTCGGCTTCATCGGCGTGCAACCGCTGTTCCCCAGGGAGCAGCAGTCGATCACCGAGGTGCCGGCTGCGGTCGGCGGCTTCTTGGCCAACGCCGCGCAAGCACTTCTCAATCTCCCCGAGCGGATTCCGTCGGTGTTCGGCGCGGCCTTCCTCGGCGACGAGCGTGGTCAGAACGATCCGATCGGGGTGGTCGGCGTCTCGAGGTTGTCCGGTGAATACTTCGCCCTGCCCGAACCGGTGTCGGACAAGATCGTCTTCTTCCTCGGCCTGCTGGCCAGCGTCAACATGGTGCTGTTCCTGTTCAACCTGGTGCCGATCTACCCGCTGGACGGGGGGCATGTAGCCGGGGCGCTGTATGAGAAGGCCCGATCGGTCTGGGCGCGGGTGCGCAACAAGCCGGACCCGGGCCCGTTCGACATCGCCAGACTCATGCCGGTGGCCTATGTGGTGGCCGGCTTCTTCGTGCTGTTGTCGGGCATGCTGTTGATCGCCGACATCGTCAACCCGATCACGCTGAACTGAGGCTGATGCACGTGACGTCCGTCTCCCTGGGTATGCCGGCGCTACCCCCGCCGGTCCTGGCCCTCCGCCGGCCGACCAAGCAGTTGATGGTCGGCAAGGTTGGGGTCGGTAGCGAGCATCAGATATCGGTGCAGTCGATGACTACGACCAAGACCGCCGACATCGACGCCACTTTGCAGCAGATCGCCGAGCTGACCGCGGCCGGCTGCGAGATCGTCCGGGTCGCCGTACCCGACACCGACGACGCGGAGGCGCTGCCGGCCATCGCGCGAAAGTCCCAGCTCCCGGTGATCGCCGACATCCACTTCCAGCCGCGCTACGTCTTCGCGGCCATCGACGCGGGCTGTGCCGCTGTGCGGGTGAATCCGGGCAACATCAGGAAGTTCGACGACAGGGTCGGCGAGATCGGCAAGGCTGCGGGGGATGCCGGGATCCCGATCCGGATCGGCGTCAATGCCGGTTCGTTGGACAAGCGACTGATGGCGAAGTACGGCAAGGCGACACCGGAGGCGCTGGTCGAGTCCGCGCTGTGGGAGTGCTCGCTGTTCGAGGAGCACGGCTACACCGACCTGAAGATCTCGGTCAAGCACAACGACCCGGTCGTCATGGTCCGCGCGTACGAGTTGCTCGCCGAACAATGCGACTACCCGCTGCACCTCGGCGTCACCGAGGCCGGGCCCGCCTTCCAGGGAACGATCAAGTCCGCGGTCGCCTTCGGTGCACTGCTGGCCCGCGGGATCGGGGACACCATCCGGGTCTCGCTGTCCGCGCCTCCAGTCGAGGAGGTCGAGGTCGGCATTCAGATCCTGGAGTCGCTCAATTTGCGGCAGCGGGGTCTGGAAATCGTCTCCTGTCCGTCCTGCGGTCGGGCTCAAGTAGACGTTTACACTCTGGCCGATCGAGTGACGGCAGGTCTGGAGGGACTCGAGGTCCCGCTCCGGGTTGCCGTCATGGGTTGCGTCGTCAACGGGCCGGGCGAGGCCCGCGAAGCCGACCTCGGAGTGGCCAGCGGCAACGGGAAGGGTCAGATCTTCGTCAAGGGCGAGGTGATCAAGACGGTGCCCGAGTCGCAGATCGTCGAGGTCCTGATCGAGGAAGCGATGCGGCTGGCGGCCGAGATGACCGACTCAGGCGCGTCAAGCGGTCCCGCCCAGATCACCGTCGGGTAGGTGCCGAGGTGATCGGGAACGCACAAGCGTGCGTGCTCGGAGCTCAGGACGAGCCGGCCGTCCGGGACTTCCTTTCCGAGCATCCGGTTGACGGATGCCTGATCGCAGCTCGGGTTCAGGGCCAGGGGATGGTCGGTGCGGCCGGGCCGTCGGGTGAGTTCTGCGCCTACTACGGCGACGGCGGCCTGCGTGCGGTCTGGCTCGACGGACCGAGCGTGGTCCTGGTCGGCGCCGAAGAAGACGCCGACCGTGTGGTCGAGGTGTTTCTCGAGCGGAGTTCCCAACGCCCCCGGCGCTGCTCGTCCATCGTCGGACCTGCCCATCTGGTTCGTCCGCTATGGGCCGCGCTCTCCTCGCGCTGGGGACCCGCTCGGGACGTCCGCCCGAATCAGCCGCTCATGGCGCTGGATTCCAGCCCACTGATCGAGCCGCGCTCCGAGGTACGGCGGGTACGCCGCGCCGAGCTGGACATCCTGATGCCAGCGGCCACTGCGATGTTCCGGGAAGAGGTCGGCGTGGATCCTGCCGCCGGTGACGGCGGCGCGTCGTACCGGAACCGGGTTGCCGAGCTCATCGACACCGGCCGCTGCCTGGCCTGGATCGAGAGTGGCGAGGTGTTGTTCAAGGCCGAATTGGGTGCAGTCAGCGACCGGGCCTGTCAGATCCAGGGCATCTGGGTGCGCCCGGACCTGCGCGGGCGGGGGATCGGCAGCAGCGGTACCGCCGCGGTCGCGGCCGTCGCACTGGCCGAGGTCGCTCCAGTGGTCAGCCTGTACGTCAACGACTTCAATGCAGCTGCCAAGGCGGCCTACGCCCGGGTGGGGTTCGCACAAGTCGGCACGTTCGCCTCTGTCCTGTTTTGATCATGCAGGTAGATATCGTGACGCAACGGCGCGGACGTCGCGACCAGGACAGGAGCGTCGATGATCGGCAAGACCGGACGGGTCAGCGGAGGCATCGGTCCGGGCCGGGTCGGTGAGGTGATGATCAGCATCCGAGGCGGCAGCGAGGCCTTCTACGCGCATCCGCACTCGCACGGCGAGACGATCGAGATCGGTGCCCTCGTGGTGGTCACCGACTTCCAGCCGCCGCGAACGGTCTACGTGAATCGGCTCGACTGAGCTCGGCGGCTGCCCACCCTGTGGATCACGGAACCAAACGGCGGTCCCGCGCACCTAAGATCGCAGCTGCTGCCCGTGCGCCACGAACTCAGTTATGAGGATCCGCCTTGACCATCGCGATCGTCACCGTCGCCGCCATACTGCTTCTGATCCTGGCTTTCCGGCTCGTCTGGCGAGTCGCCGAACCCAACGAGGCGCTGATCATCTCCGGGTTGGGTGCACACGGCTCGAACGACACCTCGCTGGACAGCCTGGGATTCAAGATCGTGGTCGGGCGGGGTACGGCGGTGATCCCGGGCTTTCAGACCGTACGGCGCCTAGGACTGGACATCCGCGCGACTGGGTTGATCGTCAATGCCGTCTCCAATCAATCGATCCCGTTGCAGGTCAAGGGCGTCGTGGCTTACAAGGTCGGTGACGATCTCGCCTCGATCGCCAATGCCGCCCGCCGCTTCCTCCAGCAGGACGCCGACAGCATGCGGGCCACCATCCACGAACTCTTCGCCGGCCACCTCCGGGCAATCGTCGGTGGCATGTCGGTCGAGGACATGCTGCACAACCGCGAAGAACTCACCGCCAACATCCGCTCCTCACTGGCCGATGACCTGTCCAAGCTGGGCCTGGTGGTCGATTCCCTGCAGATCCAGGAGATTGACGACGACTCCGGCTACATCGACAACCTCGGCAAGCCCCAAGCCGCCGCGATCGCCGCCGCTGCCCGGATCGCGGCCGCCGAGCGGGACAAGGAAGCCACTGCCCGCGAACAGGCGGCCAACGCCGAGAAGGCGGAGGCCGTGCGGGAATCGAGCATCAAGCAGGCCGGCTACCAGGCCGAGGTCGACCAGGCTCAGTCCCGGGCTCTCCAGTCCGGCCCGCTGGCCGAGGCGCTGGCGCGTCAGGAAGTGGTTCGCGCCGAGACCGCCGCGGCCGAACTCGACGCCGCCCGCCGCGAGAAGGTCCTCGAGTCGGAGGTCCGAAAGCCCGCCGACGCCGAGGCCTACCGCCAGGTCACCCTGGCCGACGCCGCCCGACAGACCGAGATCCTGCGGGCGCAGGCTCAGGCGCAGGAAACCACCCTGCGCGGTGAGGCCGAGGCCAAAGCAACCGAGGTCAACGGTCGCGCGCTGGCCATGGCCATCGAGGCTCGAGGTCGCGCCGAGGCGGTGGGGATCGAGGCGCGGGCGGCAGCGCTGGCCTCGAACCCCGACGCCGTCATCGCCCAGCAGATCGCCGAGAACTACCCGGCGATCGTCGCGGCAGGGGCCAGCGCTTTGGGCAACATCGACAACCTCGTCGTGCTCAACGGTGCGCAGGGAATGGAGGACTTGCTCGGCAAAGCGTTGACGATGGGGGGCGCGGGCCTCGGACTGGCTCGGAGCCTGATGTCGTCCATCCAAGGACCCGGCGCAGATCCTCGAACCGGAGCGGTCGCTGTCCCCGCACCTGCCAACGGCAAGCCAGCTTCCGCTGACCTGCCGGCAGACGTGCAGCCCGCTCGCGAGTCCAGCGGCTGAGCTGAGGTCCAGGGGCCGCTTTTCGGTCCCCGTCCGGCCCTGTGTCATCGTGGAGGTCATGCGTCGCCGAGGCTTCGCCGTTCTGCTCGTCCTGGCCACGGTCTTGCTGACGGGTTGCTCGGACACCGATGACCGGGAGAAGGCAGCTCGCGACGCGGCGCAGGCCTACCTCGACGCCTGGGCCGCCGGGGATCTCACCGGCGCTGCGGAACTGACCGACAACAGCACGGCGTCGTTGCTGAACCTGCGAGCCGTGGCCACCTCGATGGGCTTCGGTGAAGGGCAGCAGCCGCTGCGGACCGAGATCACCGCGGTCGATCTCTCCGAAGGCGGAGCCACGGTCAGTTACACGGCAACCTGGGAGTTCGATGCGGCCCCTGACTGGAGCTATGGAACGCAACTGCAGCTGAACGCCGTAGATGGCGAATTGCCCACTGTCGGCTGGGCAAGTTCGGCCATCCACCCCGACCTCGCCGACGGCGAGTCGATCGAGTGGAGCCGCAGCCTTGCCGAGCGGGCCTCGATCCTCGACTCGACCGGCAATCCGATCTTTGCGCCGACTCCGGTCGTCGTGGTCGGAGTCGACCCGGGTCGAGTCACCGACCTCCCGGCACTGTCCGACACCCTGGCTTCCACACTGGGCATCTCAGCAGCAGATGTTGTGGCGAGTGTCTCGGCATCCCAGCCCGGGCAGTTCGTCCCGATCATCACCTTGCGCCGTCCCGACTATGACGCCGTACGGCCGGCGATCTTCGACCTGCCGGGCACCGTGTTCCGGGAGGAGACCCGCCAGCTCGCACCGACCGCCGGCTTCGCCCTCGGCGTCCTCGGCCGGGTCGGCGAGGCGACTGCGGAGGTGCTCGAAGAAGCCGGTAAGGACTATGCGGCCGGCGATCAGCTCGGTACCTCCGGCCTGCAGCGGGCCTACCAAGGGCAGCTGGCCGGCGGCCCTGGCCTGAGCGTGGAGGCGGTCGGCGCTGACGGCGAACGACGAGATCTCGAACGGATCGAGCCGCAAACTGGTAGGCCGATCCAGGTCAGTCTGGACACCGCCATCCAGAACGCCGCCGACGCGGCCGTCGCCACTCGGATCGAACCCGCCCACATCGTCGTCGTACGTCCGGGTACCGGCGAAATCCTCGCGGTGAGCTCCAACGCGGCGGCCAACGCGGCCAATGCCTTGGTCGGTCAGTATCCGGCCGGGTCATCCTTCAAAATCATCAGCGGCTCGGCGTTGTTGGGCAACGGCATCGTGGGGCTTGACACCCCCGTCGCCTGTCCCGGAACGGTGACCGTCGGCGGCCGGGAGTTCGACAACGAGGACCAGTTCGATCTCGGCACCGTGCCGTTCCTGACCGCCTTCGCCGAATCGTGCAACACGACTTTCACCACCTCGGTCCAGCAGCTTCCCGCGGGGGCGCTCGAGACGGCCGCGGCGAGCTTCGGCGTGGGCGCCAGCTGGGATCTACCGGTCGAGGTGTTCTCCGGGCAGGTGCCCCCGCCCGCCGACGCGGTTGAGCTGGCCGCGGATGCGATCGGCCAGGGCAAGGTACTGGTCAGCCCGTTCGCGATGGCGATCGCCGGTGCGACGGCGGCCTCAGGCCAGGTTCCTGTTCCGTCCTTGGTGGCCGACGCCGAGGTCGCCGGCGCGGCGCCAGCCGGCCCGTCCCCAGACGTGACCGGCGCACTACAGCAACTGATGCGTCAGGTGGTGCTGACTGGTACGGGCCAGGCGCTGGCAGATCGCGGAGAGGTCTCCGGCAAGACCGGTACCGCAGAGTTCGGCACCGACGTCCCCCCGCAAGCGCACGGTTGGTTCGTCGGATTCCGCTCCGATCCGGCTGGCGGCCTCGCCTTCTCCGTACTGGTCGAGAACGGCCAGTCCAGCGCGACCAGCGCGGTGCCATTGGCCGACACATTTCTGGGCAACCTCGGCTGAGCGGGCTGCCCAGCATCGATGCAACGCGGTCGGCGTCAGCCGTCGGTGATCGTGACCCGAACAGATCGGGCGCTCTGGGCGGCCTCGCGTAGGACGGCCAGACGTGGGTCGGCGACGGTCAACCATGGACCCCTGGGCAGTGCGGCGAGCTCGGCCAGCCGCGGGTGGGCCAGTGCCGAGGCGATCAGCGGACGATCTCCGCCGGTCACCAAGGCGAACAAAGTCTTGATCTCAGCGGTCAGGATCCGGGCGGCCACCTCCACCGCCGAGCCGACGAGGGCGGCTGCCTGGTTCTCGCGCCGCCGGGCGAAACGCTGCTGACTTTGACCTCCGGCAGCAGTACGTCCTTGCACATAGCGGGTGCCGACCTTGGACGTGACGAGCGTCCCGGCATCGGCTATTCCCACGGCGTAACCACCCCGGCGGACCAGCAGCAAGCCCAACCGCCGCTCGACCAGAGCGTGGTCGACGAGTGCCTGCCACGGATCAGCCGGATCGGGAGACAGCGGCGGAAAGGGCACTTCACAGAGTGCCGCTGATCCGTCGGCGGCGTGAGCGGTCACGACATCGGCCGACGCGGCAACCTCCACACGACCGTGCCTGGCCGCGAACCGATCGAGCCACCCGGCTAGACGCTCGGGCGCGACGAGCACCGAGCGAGCGGCGCGGTCAGACATGGAGCCTGCTCCCATCCGAGTGAAGGCGTCCTTCTGTCGAACCTATTGGCACAAGGCGTCCTGCACTCGGTTCGCAGTGGGGAACTCAGAGACCGGGGAACTCAGGGGTGACCGGAGCAACGCCGGAAAGCTGGCGCCAGCTGGTCTGTCGCAGTGCCGCATCGGTGAGGGCGGCGAGTGCGAAGCCCTTAGCGCGCTGCGTGGTGGCTTGCGAGACGGCGAAGGCATAGCCTTGCGCGACTCCAGCCTCCAACAGGGCCGCAAGCTGCAGCGCACCGGCCGGATCGCCCACTGGGAATGGCAGCTCATAGTTAGCCTCCGCCGGATCCGGATCGGAGCCGCGCAGCCGGATGAGGTCCGCCAGCTCGTCGCGTCTCGCCCGATGAGCAGCGTCGATATCGCGTACAACCGACCGGGTCTCTGGGCTGATCGAGGATCCGACGATCCCGTATCCCCAAATCGCACTGTGCTCGGCTCGAAGCGCGGCCTGCAGCCCTTCGATCTCAGCCTCGCTCACGACTGGCCCAGCTCGTCCGCCCCGCCACGCATCTCCTGCGATGCTCGGCTCCGGCGCTCCGCTGGCGATTCTTCGGCGTTCATCCGAGCAGCCGCGCATGGCAGGTGGTACTTGCCGCGCAACTGCCGAGCAGCGCCGCGAGGTCGCCATCGGCCCGCAGTGCCGCTGCTCGCAGCCTTCTGGCAGCGGCGTCCACGACCCGAGCCAGATCGGACACGGCCGTTGCTGGATCGGGCGGGGGAACGGGCGGGGGAACCGGCTGCATCGAGGACGACGCCGCGGGAGGGTCCGTGCCGGAGTCCGGGGCAGTGGCCTGCGATGCAGCGGCCGGCGCTGCGGCCGACAACGCGTTGGTGTGCGCGGTTGTCTGCGACTGCAGGTCGGACAGTTGGACTGCAAGCTGCGGAAACGCCGAAAGCGTCACCTGATAGGACTGGACAAGTGCCTGTTGGCCGATCAACACCGGAGTAAGCGGGTCGATCGCCGCTTCGGTGGGCGGGTCCGGGCTCACTGGCGCCGCCTCGCAGCCGCTGACTCCGGTGGTCAACCCTGCCGCGGCGACGGCAGAGCCCGCAGCCAGGAGCACGGTGCGCCGCGATACTCGCGAATCGCTCACCCGAAGAGTCTGACAGTCGGCCTCCTGGGAGCGGCACCGGTAACCTCGGGGGTTGCACGGGCCGAGCGCTCCGTGGACACAACTGCAGACGACAAGGAGGCCGACAGGTGAGCGTCAACAGCGCGGAATCGGCCGCCACGCGGGATCGGCTGGTGGCGTTGATCTCCCCCGTGGTCCAAGGGTCTGGCTATGACCTGGAGGAGCTGATCCTCACCCCAATGGGCCGACGCAGCCTGCTCAGGGTGGTCATCGATCGGGATGAGGGAATCTCCCTCGATGACATCGCGGCGATGTCACACGCCGTCGCCGACGTCCTCGACGACGACGAGGGGGTCATCGGTAAGGCGCCCTACGTTCTGGAGGTCACCTCACCCGGAGTGGACCGTCCGTTGACCGAGGCCCGGCACTGGCGACGGGCCGTCGGCCGGCTCGTCGAGGTCACCGTAGGAACTGCCGGGTCGCCGGAAGTGACCGGCAGCCCGCAGGGGTCACTGCTCCGCGGACGGATCGCCGGTTACGACGGGACGACGGTGACGCTGAAAGTCGACGGCGTCGATCAAGTCGTGCCGATGAGCGATCTCGGGGCCGGGAAGGTTCAGCTCGAATTTCACCGGCCCGACGAGGGCGGCGCCAAGCGCGAACGACCACAGCGACGACACAAGCTGAAGAAGGGGAAGGCTGTCATGAACACCGACGACGCACTTCCCGCCGCGGAGGAGTCATGAACACCGACGACGCACTTCCCGCCGCGGAGGAGTCATGAATATCGACATCAGCGCCCTGCGCGGTATCGAACGGGAGAAGGGGATCTCCTTCGCCACCGTGGTCGAGGCCATCGAGACGGCCTTGCTGACCGCGTACCGGCACAAGGAAGGTGTTGACGCCCACGCCAGGGTCCTCGTCGACCGCAAAACCGGCGAGGTGACCGTCTTCGCCCAGGAAATGGGCCCCGAGGGGACAGTCGTCCGCGAGTACGACGACACCCCGAGCGGCTTCGGTCGAATCGCCGCCAGTACGGCACGGCAGGTCATCCTGCAGCGGTTGCGCGCCGCCGAGGACGAGAACAACTTCGGCGAGTTCTCCGGCCGGGAGGGCGACCTCGTCGGTGGCGTGGTCCAAATCCATCGCGGTCGCAACGAACGCGGCATCGTGGTCATCGACATCGGAAGGTTCGAGGCCATCCTGCCGGCAGCCGAACAGGTGCCAGGTGAGGACTACAGCCACGGATCGAGGCTGAAGTGTTACGTCGTGTCGGTGACCAGGACCCCGCGTGGCCCGCAGGTCATGGTCAGCCGACGGCACCCGAATCTGATCCGCAAGCTGTTCGCTCTCGAAGTTCCCGAGATCGCCGACGGAAGCGTGCTCATTCCGGCCGTGGCCCGTGAGGCCGGACACCGGACCAAGATCGCCGTGTACACCAAGGTCGAAGGGCTCAACGCCAAGGGCGCGTGCATCGGCCCGGTCGGCCAGCGGGTGCGCAACGTCATGAGCGAGCTACATGGCGAGAAGATCGACATTGTCGATTACTCCGAGGATCCGGCCGAGTTTGTCGGGCATGCGCTCTCCCCGGCTCGGGTGCTCGAGGTGCAGGTAGTCGATGCCGAGGCAAAGGCGGCGCGCGTCGTCGTACCGGACTTCCAACTCTCCCTGGCCATCGGCAAAGAGGGGCAGAACGCCCGCCTGGCCGCTCGGCTGACCGGCTGGCGGATCGACATTCGCAGCGATGCCCAGGTCGAGGCGCCGGCCGAGGACTGAGCCACGAGCAGACACTGCCTGCGTCTCGCGCTAGACTGGGCGGTGGCCGATCGAGTGGTTCCGGTGCGTACGTGTGTGGGGTGCCGGCAGCGTTGCTCGATCAGCGAGCTGTTGCGAGTCGTGGCGGTGGATGGGCAGGTACTTCCAGACCCGCAGCGCAGGTACGCCGGCCGAGGAGCGTCATTGCATCCTCGATCTGTGTGCCTGGCACGCGCTGAGCGACGAGGAGCTTTCCGACGAGCTCTGCGGGTTTCCGGAGACTTGTCGACGAAGGCGCTGGGCAGTTATCTTGCCGACCGGTTCGACCAGCACCAGGAATGAGCACGGCGTCACGCATCACCAAGCGCGCACGGACATCAGGGTCCGCGCGCCCGTCGAGAGCAGGTCTTTCTCGGATGAGCACCCAGTGAAGAACCACCCGTGATCATGTTTCATCCGTAACGACGAGGTCGAGCGGGCAGCCGCCGCCCTCACTTATGAGGAGTCACGTTGCCAGGCAAAGCCCGCGTCAGCGCCATCGCGAAAGAACTCGGCGTACCCAGTAAGGATGTTCTCGCCAAGCAGACCGAACTCGGTGAGTACGTCAAGAGCCCCTCCTCCACCGTTGAGGCGCCAGTTGTACGGCGTCTGCACGAGGCTTTTCCCACTCCGCCACCCAAGGCAGCCAAGGCGACCAAAGCCACCAAGGTCACCAAGACCGCCGCCGAGCCGGCACCGGCCCCGGCCGTGCTCGAGCCCGCAGCCGTCCCGGCGGCATTTCTCGAGGCGCCGACGACCGCACCGTCTCGGCCCGCCGCCGTGCCCGGTCCCGCTGCCCCTGCTGCCGCTCCCACTCCGATTCAGCCGCAAGCCCCAGCCGCAGCCGCTCCCGCGCCGGCAACGCCGGCCCCTGCTGTGCCCTCCGAGGCGGCGCAGAGCCCCTCACCGGGTGACATACCGCGTCCGATTCCGCGACCTGGCGCGCGACCTGGTGGACCGCGGCCAGGCAACAACCCGTTCGGAGTCGGTGGCGGTTCTCCCGCCGCTCGCCCCGGAGCCTCACGTCCGGCTTCCGCGGCACGTCCTGGTGGCACGGGCGGTCCGGGTGCCGCGCGACCGAATCCGGGAATGGTCCCGGCTCGTCCCAGTCGCCCAGCCCCGGCCGGCGGTCGCGGGCGTCCGGGTGGTCCCGGAGGCGCCGGCGGTCCCGGCGGTCCCGGCGGCGGTGGTGGTGGT
>JACCQS010000454.1 GCA_013814015.1 Geodermatophilaceae bacterium
GGCCACAACTGGGCGAGATGTCGGTGCTCAAGCGCGCCGGTGAAGAGGACCCGTCCCTCAGCTGCTTGCTCCAGCGCCTGCCGCTCCGGCCCGAAACCCACGATGACCGCACGGGCATCCAGGCTGCGCAGGGCATCGAGCAGCAGGTGCACCCCCTTCTCGCGGCTGAGCTTGCCGACGTAGACAACCGCGGAGGCGTCGTCCGCGAGGAAGGCGGCCAACCGCTCGGCGTTCCCCTCGTCCGGCCGGCGCGGGTCGTGACGCCCCGGTGGGTTGGGGGCATCGCGCCGGCACTCGGCCACGAGCGCGGCCAGCGCCTCGGCGCGCGGCCGAGGGCGCAGTACTTCGACGTCGACGCCGGGGGGCACGGTGAGCACGTGGTCGAGGTGCGGGCCCGCCCCGAGCACCTGATGAAGCACCGACCCGATGTGGGCAGAGCCCGCGATCACCGCCCGCGCCGATAGCAGGCACTCCCGAGCCCACAAGCACAGTTCGGGGTTGCCCCGCATCGCGAACTCGAGCTCCGAGCCGTGCGCCTTCACCACATACGGCGCACCGCTCGCTGCGCCAACGGCCGCCCCGAGCAGCACGTGATTGACCAGTACGAGCTCCGCCGGAAGTTCGGCCCGTACGGCCGCCGCGTTGGCGTCGACCACTCGGGCCCGCTCGGTCACGGTGAGGTCGCCCAACAGGCGCGCCTGCACTCCGTCGTACGCGTCAAGGACGAAAACAGGTAGCAGCGGCCCGATGTCCGGCCGTACCACCCGCGCACCCGCGAGGTCGTGCTCGGCCGGGTTCGGGTCCTGGCAGATGACCACCACCTCGTGCCCCAGATTGCCGAAGGCCCGCGCCAGATCGCGGGTGTAGACGTTCGATCCGGTCCCACCGAGCAGGTAGCCGTGCCAGATGACGATCTTCACGGCCGGCGGCTCACGCTCCGGAAACTACCGCGGTACGCCGTAGCGTGATCCAGAAGATGCCTAGGGTCGACAGCGTCCGGTGGGGTCGCGATGGCCAACGCTGTGGTGTCCGACCGGTCTGTGTTTTCAGACGTCCACGGGAATGGGCGGACCGACGACTTGCAGACCGTACCGCGGGCTGATCTCGCTCCAGCGCGGAATCTCTTCATCGATCGAAAAGCCGTCCGCCCCAGGAAGTCTCCGCTCTCGCGCCGGCATGCCTACCTCGTCGTAGAGGTCCATCAGCCCGGCGGGGAAGTCGAAGCTCAGGAAACGCACCGGTGTTGTTCCGGTGATGCGGAAGGCGTGCGGCACGCCCGGGGGCAGATAGATGAACGACCCGGCAGCCAGGTGGTGAAATTCGTCGCCGGCTCGGTAGACCATCGTGCCCTCGAGTACGTAGAACGCTTCCGCCTCGCGGGTATGGACGTGCAGAGGCGGTGCGATACCCGGAGGCTGCGTCGCCAGAGTCAGATCGAAGGCCCCGCCGGTTTCCCGGCCGGAGGCAAGCCGTTCGAACAACGACCCCATGGCCCAGGTGGCCGGCCCTTCCCCCGGACCTCGTACGACCACACCGTTCGTTCGCTGAGCCTGCATGTCATCTCCTCGTTCACGATCCAAATGATCCGAATTGGTTTCGGATCAATAGCGGTAAGATAGGACGCATGCCCGACTCGGTCAAGAGCCGCACGTACCGCTCGCCCCTTCGTGACGAACAGGCCCGGCAGACCCGCTCCGGCATCCTGGTGGCGGCACGCCGGCTGTTCACCACGCAGGGGTACGCCGCGACCACCGTCGCTCAGATCGCCGCGGAGGCGGGGGTCGCGGTGGACACGGTGTACGCCGCCGTGGGCGCGAAGTCGGTGATCTTCAGCCAGCTCTTGGAGACCGCTCTCTCGGGTACGGACGAGGCGGTTCCCGCCGAGGAACGCGGCTACGTGCGTCGCATGAAGGCACAGACCCGGGCGCGGGAGAAGCTGGAAACGTACGCCGCCGCGGTACGCGCCATAGCCGAGCGGCTTGGGCCGTTGCACCTGGTCCTGCGCGACGCGGCG
>JACCQS010000482.1 GCA_013814015.1 Geodermatophilaceae bacterium
GCGATCACCAGTCCTCGTCCACCGCGACGATCGGGCCGACGGTCGGCGTGGGTCAGGTCGCCGAAGTCGGCCAGCCGAGGATCGGCCGGGTCGCGGATCTCGATCGGCCCGGCCATGTGGTCATCCTGCCCGGGCGTTGCCTCACGAGCGACGAGATCACAGCTTCATCACGCAGCAGGTCCAACGGCTGTCAACTGACCGTATCCTCACCGAAACTGCTGCGGTCCGGCGAACCGGCCGGGGCCAGCGGCTGAGCGCGAGGACATGCGGGAGGTGGCCGTTGCCGTCGATCGTCGAAGATCGGGTCAGCGAGCCGGCCACCAGCCAGAAGCTCACCACCGGACAACCCGCACCGTCCGCTGACGGGGGCGGCAGGGACACCCGTCCCCCGCGTACGGCGCGCGGCCTGCTGCTGCTCCCCCCGTGGATCCGCGCCCCGATGCTCGGGCTGCGCCAACCCGGCGCCTTCTTCGCGGTGGCGGTGGCCGCGGCGATCCTGGCCTGCGCGGCGGCCTCGGCGGCGCTGTTCCTCTCCTCGGCGAGTTCGGCCTCACTTCAGCAGCAGATCAACGACCGGTGCGACAACGCGGCGTACCCGATGATCGGGACGCAGACCTACCTCGGGCCATTCTTTCGGCCTGAGAACGAGGCCGACGTCCGGCCGGAGTTCACTGCGCAGACCGATCAGGCATACCCCGAAGCCCTTGCCCGGCAAGGGATGGACAGCAATCCGATCTTCATCGGCGCGCAGTCCATCCTCACCGAGAACGGCCAGGCGCCCAGCGCGCAGAACGCTCGATTCGTACGGCCGTTCTACCGCCCCGGTGCGGTGGATCAGATCACTGTGCTGGATTCCGGATCCGGGAACGGGATCTACGTGCCGTCCTTCGTTGCCGAGCGAGATCAGATCAGCGTTGGCGACAGCCTGGAGGCCGACGGGGCGAGCGTCCCGGTGGTCGGGATCTATCAGAATCTGTACGACGAGCCGGTACGGGACTTCTGGTGCTCCTACAGCAGTTTGTTCAACAACGAGACCAACGCCAATACACCACCGGCCGACCTGGTGATCGCCACCGACGAGGCGACGTTCTACGACCTGGCTCTCGCCCGCGACAACGCCAACTCACAAGGCGGTATGGGGTTCTTCGACGAAACCTCGGTACGGATGTGGGAGGTGCCGGTCGACCCGGACACCGTGACCAGCACGTCGGCGTCGGAGAACGTGGCGAGGCAGGACGTCGCGTTCCGCGAGGCAAGAAGCATCTCCGGTGACCCCACTCGGCCGGGCGATTTTCGCGAGGACAGCTTCCAGAGCGAAGAACTCAGCAGACTGATCGATCGCTCGCAGCGCCTGGAGAACGGGCTTCGCGGGCCGGTCATCCCGACCGCTGTGGCCGGCACGATCCTGGCGATGCTCCTGGTCATGGCCGCCGGCAGTTACTGGGCCGACCGGCGGCTGCGCGAGGTGCGGCTGCTGTCCTCTCGCGGTGTGGGCCCCGGTGCGCTCGCGGTCAAGGCGGCCCTGGAGTTGGTCATCCCGGCTGCGCTGGGAACGGTGGCCGGCTATTACCTCGCGCGCGGGCTTATCGCCCTGGCCGGCCCAGCCGACGACCTCGACCCGGATGCGTTACGTAGCGCCATCCTCACCACGATCGCCGGATTCGTGATCGGCTTGATCCTGCTCTCCTCGGTGGCCGGGATCCGTTCCCGGAACTTCACCGAGAAGCCGATCGGTCACAAGCGCTCCTGGCTGAGCCTGATCCCGTACGAACTGATCCTGCTGGGCGCGGCCGGCTACCTGTGGTGGCAACTGCGTGGGCAGGAAGCCGTCGTTTTCGACGGCTCGGTCGCTCAGGTCAACGGGCTGCTCGTCTCCTTCCCGTTGCTGTTCCTTGCCGGCGCCGCCGTCCTGGTCGTACGGCTGATCATGGTGGTCCTTCCCGCCCTGCGGCGGCGGGCCCATGGTTGGTCGCCGGCGGCCTTCGTCGCGGTCAACCAGCTCACCGCCAACCGGGTCGTGAGCGCGAGCCTGCTGGCCGCGCTGTGCCTGCCGATCGCGGTCCTGACCTACTCAGCGACCCTGACCGCCTCTAGCCAGCGAACCGTCGACAGCAAGGCGCTGACCAGCGTGGGCGCCGAGCGGGCGGTGACGAGCTTCGGTGACCTGGAAGCGACGCCGGCAGTAGACGCCGCGGGGACCCTGGTGGCGCGGTACCAGGCAGCCTTCGTCGACGGGGCCGAGGCGACGGCGCTCGGTGTCGACCCGGCCGACTTCGCCAGTGAGGCGTACTGGGAGGACAGTTTCGCCGAGCAGGATCTCGAGTCGATGCTCGCGCAGCTGCCGGACATGGCCGGAGACCGGATCCCGGTGCTCGCGGCCGGTGGCGTGCCGCTCGGCCCGATCACCCTGGAACTAGGTGGGAACAGTCAGGCACTCTCGCTCGACGCCGAGGTCGTCGCGGTGGCCGACGTGCTGCCCGGGCGTCGGACGGCCGAGCCGCTGATCCTGCTCGATGACCGGCTGATCGGCGTCGAGGCGCCGCAGTCGGCCAACCTGCGTTACGAGATCTGGACCAACGGTGATCCGGAACCAGCTGCCGCCGAGATCCGCGAGCAGGGCGCGCGGCTGTTTCGGGTGTTCACCACCACGGAGGTCTTCGAGCTGGCCAACTTCCTGGGTGTCTCCTGGACCTTCGGCTACCTACAGGCCTTGGCCGGCTTCGTCGGAGTCATCGCGATCGGCGGTCTGCTGCTCTACCTCGAGACCCGGCAGCGCAAACGTACTGCCTCCTACGCTATGGCCCGCCGGATGGGCCTGTCCCGTTGGACGCATTTCCGTTCGTTGCTGGCCGAGTTGGGCAGCGTTCTGGTGGTCGCCTTGATAGTGGGCGCCGGCCTGGCCGCCGCAGCGATTGCGATGGCCTACCGGCAGCTGGACGTGGACCCTATCCGCGAACCCAGCCCGCTGCTGGCTATCCCGTGGATCACCCTCGCGGGCATCGCGGCGGCCACGATCGTGGTGGCGTTCGGCACTGCCGGGTACGCCCAGCGTCGATCAGATCGCGCCAATCCTGCGGAGGTGCTACGTCTTGGCGGATGACCGCGCCTCGGACTCGTCCTGGGAGTTCCATTGGGGTGACTCGTCCTTCGACGAGGCCGCCGACGGTGTGCCGGGTGACGCGCCGAGCGTTCTGGTCACTGATCCGGCTCGTACGGCGGCCGCGTCGGTCATCGACGTCGGCAAGGTTTACCGGACCGCCACCGAAGAGGTGAATGCACTTCTCGACGTCTCCAAGGTCTTCCCGCGTGGCCGGATCACCGCGATCGCTGGACCTTCCGGCTCGGGCAAGTCGTCATTGCTGCGGATCCTGGCCTGCGTGGATCGACCGAGCTCGGGCACGGTGCTGGTCGAGGGCCGTGATGTCGCGACATTGCGGGTCCGCCAACGCCGGGCCCTGCGGCGCGCGTCGGTGTCGTACATGTTCCAGAATCCGATCGACAACCTGGTGGACTACCTGCCGGCTCGCGAGCAGGTCAGGCTGGCCTCCCGGCTGCGTGGGATCCGGACCGGTGCAGAGGAGATCGAACGACTGCTGAGGGTGCTCGGGCTGGACCATCGGCTACGCCATACCCCCCATCAGCTCTCCGGCGGGGAACAGCAACGGTTGGCCGCGGCGTGCGCGGTGATCGGGCATCCGGCCATCGTGATCGCCGACGAGCCAACCGCAGAACTGGATTCGGCCGCCGCCGACCGGGTCCTCGAGGCATTCCGGGATCTGCGCGCCGAGGGCGTGGCGTTTGTGATCTCCTCCCACGATCCACGCGTCGTCGCGATCGCGGACCACCTGCTGCGTCTGGACCACGGAAGGGTGGTCGAAAGCAATTGAGCGCCCGCCAGGTCGAAGATCATGAGCGTCTCAGGTTTAGTGGTAGTGCACCCCAGGCGCTCATGATCATGGAATCTGGGGATGCAGGATGAGCCGCCATGGGGCGTTGATGACGGCGCAGGGGCTGGTGAAGTCCTATCGCCGCGACGCCGAGACCGTGCACGCCCTGCGCGGAGTCACGCTTTCGATCAATCGGGGGCAGGTCGTCGCACTGATCGGTCCGTCCGGGTCCGGAAAGAGCACCCTGCTCAATGTTCTGTGCGGCTGGGAACATGCCGAGGCCGGGCAGCTGCTGCTCGACGAGTCGCTCGGCGCCAGCAAGCCCGAGGATCTGCCCTGGGGGCGCGTGGCGCTCGTACCGCAGGCCCTGGGCTTACTCGAGGAGCTCACCATCCTGGACAACGTGCTGATGCCCGCGCGGCTGGCCGGCGGCGTGAAGCCCATGCTGGGTCGAGCCGAGGAGCTGATGTCGGAGTTCGGTATCGATCACCTCACCGCTCGCTATCCCGACCAGGTGTCTCTTGGGGAGCAGCAGCGTACGGCGGTCGCGCGTGCCCTCTTGCTCTCTCCGCTGGTGGTCCTGGCCGATGAACCTTCCGCGCATCAGGACGCGGGCTGGTCCGACGTCCTGTTCGCCGCCTTCTCGCGACTGGCCGCCCAGGGTCACGCCTGCCTGATCGCGACGCATAACCCGGTTGTCTGGGAACGCGCCGACACGGTGTTCGCCATGCGCGACGGCGAGCTGGCCACTCACAACACCCGATCGGCTGCAGCCGCCCCCTAACTAGTTCGGGTCCTGACCGCGCAGCCAATCGCCGTCTCGCTCATGCGGCAACTGCGCGGAGTCCGAGTCGGTGCCTGCGCCAACGGGCTGAAGTGACCTGTTGAACTCCTGTTCGAGATTGAGCTCAGCCTCGGTCGGTGACAGGCCGATGATCACCAGCATGATGACCGCCAGCAAGCTGATCCCGACGACAAGTGGGAGCAGGAAGTCGAAGGCGCTTGCCCCCACCGGCCCCGCGGGGTCGGCATTGGCGTGGACTCCCATGGCGGCCATCCCGGTGTAGTGCATTCCGCTGATCGCCACCCCCATGACCAGCGCGGCTGCGACCGTGGCCAGGTGCCCGCGAACCCGGAGGGTGAACCACAGAGCCACGGTCGCGGCGACGACTGCGATGAGCAACGATGCTGCTACCAGCAGCACGTCGTAGTCGATGTCTGCCGCCATCCTCATCGCGCCCATGCCCATGTAGTGCATGCTCGCCACGCCGAGGCCGGTCACGACACCGCCGCCGATGAGCGCGGCCCGGCGCGACCCGCCGAACCCGACGATGAACAGGCCGATACCGACGACGACAACGGCGACCAGCATGCTGAGCAGCGTCAGTCCGACGTTGTAGCGGATTTCGATGCCGCCGACACGGAACCCCAGCATGGCGATGAAGTGCATCACCCAGACGCCGGTGCCACCGATGGACACAGCGGCGAGCAGCAGCCACAGGGCACGGGATCGCCCGGTGGTGCCACGCGCCCGGGCCGTGCACTGCAGGCCCAGCAGAGACCCGGCGCAGGACATCGCGTACGCGAGTGCCGGAGTCAGAAAGCCGAACGCGAAATGATCAATTTCGGACATGCAAAAGAAACCTTTACTGAAGAGCCTACGCTGGAATCTGTCAGCCAGTGTGCAGCTGGTTGCGTTCCGTGAGCGTCGTCGCCATGATCATGAGCTTCGCGGATGCACCGTCAATGCGCCTGATCGCTCACGATTGGGCCCGAGGCGCACCCGCGGGCGGGGAAAGACCCGGGCCTGGAGCCGAAGGCCTCGTGAGCGGATGCCGATCAATCCAAGCGCCGCAGCCGCGACCGCGACGATCGCCCCGCCGGCGATCAAGCCCACCGGCGCGCCCAGGTTCTCGCCCATCCACCCGACGACGGGCGCCCCGACCGGCGTACCGCCCATGAAGGCCATGAAGTACAGCGCCATCACCCGCCCACGCATCGTCGGATCGACGCCAAGCTGTACGAACGAGTTCGCCGCCACCATGAAGGTCAGCGCGGCGGCTCCGGTGGGAATGAGCACCACCGCGAAGGCCAGATATCCCGGCATAAATCCGCAGGCCACCTCGAACAGTCCGAAGACCAACGCGGCCAGATAGAGCGTGCGCTGCCGCGGTCGCCCAGCGCGCCGGGTCGAGAGCAGGGCGCCGGACAGCGATCCGAGGGCGAAGGCTGTGGAGAGCAGCCCGAACGCCTCGGCCCCTCGGCCGAACACGTCGGTGACCATCAGGGCCATGGTGATCTGGAAGTTCAGGCCGAAGGTACCGACGACGAACACCAGCAGCATCGCTGCCTTGATGTCCGGATGGCCGTTGACGTAGGTCAGGGCGGCGCGCAACTGGCCGCGCCCCCGAGGAACTTCCGGCGAACGGCTCAGCTCACTGGGGCGCATGAACCGCAGGGCGAGAATGGTCACCACATAACTGCCCGCGTTCAGCAGGAATACCGGCCCGGTGTCGTCCCCGGCGGCCGCGATCATGAGCCCGGCGATGGCCGGACCCACGAGTCGGGCGGCGTTGAAGATCGCCGAGTTCAGGCTGACCGCATTCGCCAGATTGTCCGTGCCGACGATCTCGGAGGCGAACGACTGCCGGATTGGCATGTCCATGGCCGCGGCCACCCCGAGACATCCGGCAATCACGAAGACGTGCCAGAGCGCTACCAGATCGGTCAGGACGAGCAGCCCGAGCACCAGGGCCGCCAGGCCCATCGTCGCCTGCGTGATCATCATCAGCCTGCGCTTGTCGTAACGGTCGGCGAGCATCCCGCCGTACAGGCTCAATGCAAGAATCGGCGCGAACTGCAACGCGGTCACGATGCCCAGCGCAAGACCGCTGTCGGACAGCTGCAGAACCAGCCAGTCCTGGGCGATGCGCTGCATCCAGGTGCCGGTGTTGTTCACCAAGTTCGCCCCGGCGTACAACCGGAAGTTCCGGATCCGGAGCGAGCGGAAGGCGCCGCCGGTAGCCAGGGCGGGGACGGCGGGGACGGCGGGGACGGCGGGGACGGCAACGTCGGCAGCGGCGGCGGCGGTCGCGGTCATGACTCCAGCAACCTCTCGATGATGGCGCTGGCCATCCGAAGCTGATCGCGCTCTTGCGGTTTGAGTTCGTTCATCCGCTGGGCCAGCCAGGCTTCGCGCATCCGGATCTCGTCGTCCAACAGCGCCCTGGCCGTGTCAGTGACCTGCACGATCACCTGACGCCCATCGGTCGCGTGCTTGCTCCTGGCGACGAGTCCGGCGCCCTCGAGGGTGGCCAGGACGCGGGTCATAGACGGCGGCTGCACGCGCTCGTACGCCGCGAGTTCGCCTGGGGTGAGCGGACCTTTGGCCCGCAGCGTGGACAGCGCTGCGAGTTGAGTCAGGGTGAGCGAGGTGTCTGCGCGCTGACTGCGTAACCGACGCGAGAGCCGCATCACCGCCAGGCGCAGATCGTGAGCCAGGGCGGCAGTGTCGAGCGTTGTTCGTCCCATTCCGATCGTTAGTTTACCTTACGATCGACACGATCACCTTCCTACGTCGAGCCGGGGCCTGGTCCTTCGATCAGCCGATGAGCTGTTTGATCGGCTCGATGAAGAAGTACACCGCGAACAGAATGGCCGAGATCCACATCAGCGGATGGATGTCCTTGGCCCGGCCCTTGGCCAGCTGCAACACGACGAAGCTGATGAATCCGGCCCCGATCCCGTTGGTGATCGAGAAGGTGAACGGCATCAGCGCCATCGTCAGAAAGGCCGGGATGACCAGCGACAGGTCGTCGAACTCGAGGTTGCGGATCTGGCTGACCAGCAACGCGCCGACGACGACCAATGCCGGCGTCGCAGCCTCGGACGGAACGATGCTGACCAGCGGCGAGAGGAACATCGCGACCAGGAACAGCCCACCGGTGACCACGCTGGCCAAACCGGTCCGAGCACCGTCGGCGACCCCGGAGGCCGACTCGATGTAGGTCGTGTTGGACGAGACGCTGGACGCCCCGCCGGCAGCGGCGGCCACCGAGTCGACGAAGAGCACCCGGGTAGCGCCGGGCAGGTTGCCCTTCTTGTCCAGGAGCTTCCCCTCGGCGCCGACGGCAACGACGGTTCCCATCGTGTCGAAGAAGTCGGCCAGCATCAGGGTGAACACGATCAACAGTGCGGCTAATACACCGATCCGCTCGAATCCGCCGAAGAGCGAGAAGTTGCCCACGATCGACAGGTCCGGAGTGGCGACGAGGCTGTCGGGCAGGGCCGGCACGGTGAGTTGCCAGCCGTTCGGATTGACCCCGTCCGGTCCGAATGCCGGCCCCACCTTGGCGATGGCCTCCACGATGATCGCCAGAATGGTGGTCACCACGATGCCGATCAGGATTCCGCCGCGGACCTTGCGTACCACGAGAATGGACATGATCAGCACGCCGACGACGAAGACCAGCACCGGCCAGCCGTCCAGATTGAACCCGTTGCCCAGTTGGACCGGGACGACGGTGTTGGCCGCGTCCGGCACCCGCTTCACGAACCCGGCATCGACCAGTCCGATCAGGGTCAGGAACAGCCCGATCCCGACGCTGATCGCGATCTTGAGCTGTTGCGGGATGGCGAAGAGAATCGCGGTCCGCAGACCGGTGACCACCAGGATCGCGATCAACAGGCCTTCCAGCACGACCAGCCCCATGACCTCCGGCCAGGAGAGCTGGGTGAGGGCGAGCACAGCGACCAGCGCGTTGAGGCCAAGCCCGGTGGCCAGTGCGAACGGGTACCGGCCGATGACGCCCATCAGAATTGTCATGACTGCCGCGACCATCGCCGTCGTGGCCGCGACCGCGGCGAAGGGCAACGTCGTACCGTCGACGTCGGCGCCGCTGAGGATGATCGGGTTGAGCACCAGGATGTAGGCCATGGTGAAGAAGGTGACGAAACCGCCGCGGACCTCGCGGACGTACGTCGATCGACGCTGGCTCACTTCGAAGTAGGCGTCGAAGCCGCTCTTGGGCCTGATCGCGGGACCGGTGTTGATCCGGGGACCGGTCCTGGTGCTGACCGGCGCCTCCTCGGTGACGGCGCTCGCGCCGCGCGACATGCGAACTCGGGGAAGGCGACGTCGTGGGGCGACCGCGGCGACGCCGGCGTCTATGTCGGTGTCCGGGTCGCTCTCGGTTTCATCCGCATCATCGACTTCGACGGCCAGGCCATCATCGTCATCGTCGAGGTCATCCCCTTCGACGTTGTCGTCATCGAGGTCATCGTCATCGTCGAGGTCATCCCCTTCGACGTTGTCGTCATCGAGGTTGTCGGTGTCCGCCTCGGCAGGTGGTTGCTTCGTCGCGTCCTTGCTGGTGTCTCGAGGACGCCGACCAGAGGGCGGAGTGGACGCAGCGATGTGGCGAACGGACAACGGGGACCTCGGCGTAGGTAACGACGGCACCGGTGAGTGTGCCGCGCAGGAATGGTGGCGAAGCAGGGAGCATCGTGCCACACCCCAGCCGCGTCAAGTGGCCTATCGCCACAGGGACATAAGGTGACCGCGTGAGCCCCGCGCTGCGTCCCGCGCCTCCGCCCAAGGAGATCAACACAGTGCGGGTGGCTGTGGCCGGAACAGCGCTGTCCCTGGTCGGTTTCCTGGTGCTCTTGTTCTTCATCCCGGCCCTTCGCCGAGCAGACGCGATGATCTGGCTGTGGTCGTTTCTGGCCGCTTTTCTGATCGGGTTGTGGGGCCTGGGCATCGCTATGTGGCAGGGCAGGACCCGCCGCCCGGACAGGGTCAACCTCACTGAACCGGCATCTACGGCCGCGTCCACTGTGGATGATCGCAAGGATGTCCCGCCCAGCCGCTAGATAAGCGTCCTCTCACCGTCAACTCATCGTCATGCCATGTCCGGCAATCAGAGTTAAGCCAGAGCCGGACAGAGGGTCCGGCATCCATAGAAAGGAACGCAGACATGGCTCGCTCAGGAATCTTCGCCGCAGTCGCCCCCGCGTCCACTGGCACCCAGGACCTGACCTCGCGGTCTCGGCCGCGGCGTCGGCGCCGTCGGAACCGTACGCGCACCAACTGATTCACGATGCACAAGCCGAAAGGCCCCCGTCGCATCCGGCTGGCCGCCGAAACCTCAGGCCAGACCGCGCGAAGGGGGCCTTTCGGTGTTCGACCGCTCGCGGCGCTGAGACTTGCGCTGGCCCCGCTCAGCGAAAAGGCCGGACTCGTCGCGGCCGCACCTCCGGTCCCGATCCGCGAGATCATTCGCCGGTTCTGGCCGGATCTTCGAGCTGATCGCTGGCTTCTGCTTCTCGGTCTGGGTGCCGTGGCCGCGCTGCCGGCCATCGTCACCATCGAGGTCTGGCTCTTCCAGATCCTGGTCGACAGCGTGCTCGTCCCGCAGGTGCTCGGGCCGCTGGGCTGGCTGGCACTGGCCTACCTGGCCCTGAATCTGTGCTCCGGCGGCCTTTCCTATACCGACGAGTACGTCGCAGCCCGGGTCGGCGGGAGGTTCCTGGTTCGGTTGCGCTCACGGTTGTTCGCCCACGTGCACCAACTCTCGCTTCCGATACTGGACCGCCGTCGCCTCGGTGACCTCGTGGCGCGGCTGAGCGGCGATGTCGCCGCGATCGAATCCCTGTTCGTCAGCGGTCTGACCAGCATCGTGTCGGCCGTCTTCCAACTGTTCTTCTTCATCGGCGCCCTGTTGTTGCTGGACTGGCAACTCGCCCTTGCCTCCCTGGTGCTTGCCCCGCTGTTCTGGGGTACGGCCCGCTTCTACGCCCAACGGCTGAAGCGGGCCTCGCGCGAGAAGCGCCGGCGCACCGGGTCGTTGTCCTCGATAGCCGAGGAATCGTTGTCCTCTGCCGCACTGGTCCAGAGCCATGGACTTCAGGCACAGGAGGCTCGCCGCTTCCACGACCAGGCCGAGGACGTCTACGAGGCGGAACTGGCCGCCGCAAAACTGCGAGGCATCTACCCCATCGTGGTCCACCTGTTCGAACTCGCCGGCATGCTCGCCGCGATCGTCCTGGGCGCTTGGGCGCTGGCCGATGGCCGGCTCACGCTGGGAGGGATGCTCGCCTTCCTCGCCTATCTGGGCATGCTCTACCGCCCGGTGCAGGAACTCGGTCACCCACGACCCTGAGGTGGCGGCGATGGCCCACCGCACCCTGATGATCGAGGGCGGGCAGATCCGCTGCGGTCAGATCACCGAGACCGCCGATGCCCGTCCTGCGCTGGGTGCCGAAACGTGACCACCGCATCGGCGCCGGCGGCGGCCGACACACCGCACCAGGAACTGGCCCCTGGCGTGACCGTTCTGCAACTGCTGCACGAAGGGCACCGGATCAACGTCTATGACGCCTGGAGCGAGCAGCGGGGCTGCCGGGTCGTCGCCAAGGCGCTGCGGCCCGATCACCTCGAGGATCCCAAGGGAGCCCGGCAGCTGCGCGCCGAGGGACGGGTGCTCAGGTCCCTGAACCACCCGCACATCGTTCGCTGGTACGAGACCATCCGCGAACCGGCACCGGTGTTGATCCTGGAGACCATCTCCGGCTTCACCCTGAGTGCGCTACTGGACGAGCACGAACGGCTGCCGATCCGCGACGTTCTGCACCTCGGGCTGCACCTCATCTCCGCGATCGGCTACCTGCACCGCAACGGATGGCTCCACCTGGACCTGAAGCCATCCAACGTGGTGGCTGAAGCCGGCCGGGCCAAGCTGATCGACCTGTCCATCGCCCGGCGGCCGGGCAAAGGCGTTGCCGGCGCCGGCACCCGCGGCTACCTCGCCCCCGAACAGGCCCTGGGACAGCAGCTCGGTCCGGCCACGGATGTGTGGGGTGTCGGCGGGGTTCTCTACGAGTCCATCGTGGGCGAGCCTGCGGTGCCCCACGAGAGCGGCACCTCCACTGCGACCGGCCAGCGCCCCAGTCATCTGATCGCCGTGCCCGTACCCCTCAAGACCCGGCGCCGGGTTCCTCCGGCCGTGGCGGCGTTGATCGACGCGGCGCTGCGGCTGGATCCGGCGCAGCGGCCGACGATCGCCGACTGCGCGACTGTGCTCGCTGATGCCCTGGGGATCAACCCCGTCCCGCACACCCACTCTGAACCGCCGTTTTCGCGATAACCGCGCGTTTGCTGGCCCGATTCGCGCAGTTTTCGCGATAACGGTCGTCATGGATCGATGACGACCTGCTCCGAGCGAGGGGTGGGCCAGGAGGCGCTAGTCGACTGGCAGGATGTCGAAATCTGCCGTGTTGTACGACGGACCGGCCTCGGGCGGCGCTGGCTCGATCACGGCTTCGGAGTGCCCGCCGCAACCGAAGTCCGCGCTCACGACGTGGCCGTCGGCCGGGGCCAGCACGTTCGCGCAGGCGCCGAAGAGTTGTCGCATCGACCCGGCGATAGGCAGGAAGTAGCCACAGGAGGCGCATTCGCCGGGAGCATGCCGCGCCATGGGCGTGGCCGGACCGTGCTCGCCGGTGTGCCAGCGATCGGCGGCCTCCGTACGACCCTCGCGGGACAGCACCCGGATCCGCCCCACGCCGAGCTCGAACAGAATCGGTTCGACGCCGGGATCCTCGGCGGCCGGATCATCGCTGCCCAGGTAGCTGGGAACCAGGCGGAGGTCATCAGCTTCCGTCGGCAGTACGTCGGAGACGCTGAGGTCCCCGGGCATGATTCGCTCGCTCCAAGGCACCCAGGCCGGGGCCAACAGCGCACCGTCCCCGGGCAGCAGTACGACCTCGTCCACGGTGATCTTCTTGCTCCGCGGGGCGCGGGCCAGCGTGACCGACCACTGCCAGCCGCCGTAGCCACGCGCTGCGCTGGTGAAGCGGTGGGTGACCACCCGATCGGACTCCGCCTCGGCGACCACGCCGAGATGATCACCGACGGTGTTCCCGCCGAGTTCGACCGCCGCGGCGCGCGCCGTCGGCTCGCCGTCGCGCAGCACGGCGTCGATGGATGCCTCATGACTTCGGGTAGACGTTGGAGGACTCACCGGCTCATCATCCCCGATGCACGAGGCACTGTTGCAAGATGGGCTCATGGCTCGGGGATTACGGCGCGGGAACACCGGCTCCGGCCGCCTGCCGATCCGCCGTCCCGCGCGCAGCGGCCGGTCGCCTGACGGGTCGATCCCCCCGCGACACGATACGGCGCCCATCCCGTACGAGCGGCCGGGCACCGAGCCACTGAACCTGCGGGAGTCGCGACCCCGCCGGCCGGCCGGGCCCGGAGCCGGGCGGATCACGGTCACCCGGGTGGCGGCTGCCCGGACTAAGGAGATCACCGGCAACACCGTCCGCCGGATCAACGCCGCGAGCCGGGCCGACGGAGCCGGCGACACCGGCCTGTCCGGCCTGCTGTGGACCTCGGCGCTGCACACCGCGGGCGATGCCCTGATCGCGGTTTCCCTGGCCGGCACGCTGTTCTTCGCCGCCGCCGTGGACGCGCAGCGCAGCAACGTCGCGCTCTACCTGCTCATCACCGTCGCGCCGTTCGCCGTGGTGGCACCGCTGCTGGGACCAGCGCTGGACCGTCTTCAGCGGGGCCGACGGGCGGCTCTGGCGGTCAGCCTGATCGGCCGCGCACTGCTGGCCTGGATCATGGCCGCCAACTACGACAATTTCGCCCTCTATCCCGCCGCGCTGGGTGTGCTGATCCTGTCCAAGGGTTTCGGGGTGCTCCGGGCTGCCGTTGTTCCACGGGTGCTTCCCGATCAACTGGCCCTGGTCGCCGCCAACGCCCGGATGTCGATCTTCGGGCTGGCCTCGGGTGCGGTTCTCGGACTTCTCGGGGTCGGGGTGGCGAAGGTTCTCGGCTTCAGCTGGGAGTTGGGGCTGACCGCCGTGGTCTTCCTGATCGGTGCGGTGTGCGCACTGCGGCTGCCGGCGCACGTGGAGACCAGCGAGGGTGAGGTCAGCGCCCGGGTCATGACGAGCGGGCAGGACGAGACCGGTCACCTCGAGCGTCGCGCGCTGGGGATCCACGTCATCACCGCGCTGCGGGCAACCTCGGCGCTGCGGGGCCTCGGCGGATTCCTGACCATCTTCATGGCGTTCCTGATCCAGGCGAATGTCGGCACGGATTGGGCCGGCACTCTGACCCTCGGCGGGGTGGCCGCCGCGGCCGGCCTCGGGAGCTTCATCGGTACGGCGATCGGTTCGCGGGTCCGGGGCACCGACAAACCGGATCTGCTGGTGCTCATCTCGACCGGGGTGGCCGCGACCGTAGCCGTACTGACGGCGTTCACGTACAGCATCGTCATGGCCGTACTGATGGCTCTGGTCGCCGGCATCACCAACTCGTTGGGTAAGACCGCACTGGACGCCATCATTCAACGGGAGGTCCCGGAGTCGCTGCGCGCCTCGGCATTCGGCCGTTCGGAAACGCTGTTGCAGTTGGCGTGGGTCTTTGGCGGCGCGGTCGGAATCCTGCTGCCCACGATCGGCTGGGTGGGCTTCACCGTGGCCGCCGTGCTCTTGGTGGTCGCTTTCGGATTCACGCTGTACGGCCGCAATCGCCCGCGCGGGATCCGAACCAAGGATCCGCGCAAGAGCCCCAGCGATCCACCCACCGGACCGCCCACCGCACCCCTTACTCAGCCGCTCGACCCAGGCACCACCCGGCTGTCGGACCCGTACGCGTGAGCGGGCCGTCCACCCGCCGATCGCTGTGGGCCGGTTCGGTCAGCCTGGCCCTGCTCGCCTCGGCCTGTTCCGCCGACAGTGCCCCGACCGTCTCGGTGTCGGTCGACGATCAGCAGATGGACGTGGAGGCGACGCAGTACTGCCTGGACGGAGAGGGCAGGCGCTACTCGGTCACCCCGCAGGTACTGCAAGTCGACCCGGACATGACGATCCTGATCGAGGTGCCCGACGACGTCGCCGAGTCCGGCTGGTCCTTTCAGGTCTTCGACCAGGGACTGACCGACGACGACCTGATCGGTGAGGTTGACGTCGGCCGAGAGGCCACCTACGAGCTGTCCACCTCTGACGCCGTACCGGCGGCGTACTACATCGTGGTGGTGCAGGACTCCGGCGAGGGCTGCGAGGGGTTGTCCGGCGCCTGGCCGATCGGCTTCCTGCGCGGATCCAGCTAGTAGTTCAGCCGGCTAGGTCGTCGGCGACCGCCCGCATGACGGCAGCCACTTTGCGGCCCTCTTCTCGATCGGGATACCGGTCTCGGCGCAGCGTGTTCGACGTCTTGTCCAGCAGCTTGATCAGGTCCTCGATGATCGACACCAGTTCCTCGGCCGGACGACGCGAGGCCTGCGTCACCGACGGCAGCGGATCGAGCACCTTCACCTGCAGGGCCTGATCACCTCGGCGACCCTCGACGATGCCGAACTCGACCCGTTGGCCTGGCTTGAGTTCCGTGACGCCCGCGGGCAGCGCATCGCGGTGCACGAACACGTCGGCCCCGTCCTCACGTGAGAGGAAGCCGAAGCCCTTGTCGGCGCTGAACCATTTGACTTTGCCGGCTGGCACGGGATTCTCCTGCTCCTCGAGCGTGACGCGTACGCGACGACCCTAGGCCGGGGCGCACTCGGGAAGGTTAGTCGCTGTGGCGCGCGGTCGTCGTGGTCAGGCGTTGCGCACGGCGGCCGCATCCCCCAAACCGAGTTCGTCGACCGACGTCTCGCGCATCTCGACCTTGCGAACCTTCCCGGTCACGGTCATCGGGAATTCGGTCACGATCTTGACGTAGCGGGGCACCTTGTAGTGGGCCAGCTTCCCCGCGCAGTACTCCCGGAGCGAGGCTGAGGTCAGCTCCTCGGCGCCCTCACGCAGCTGGATCCAGGCCATCAGCTCCTCGCCGTAGCGCTCATCCGGTACGCCGATCACCTGCGCATCCACGATGTCCGGATGGGTGTAGAGGAACTCCTCGATCTCGCGCGGATAGACGTTCTCCCCACCGCGGATGACCATGTCCTTGATCCGTCCGACGATGTTGAGATACCCGTCAGCATCCATCGTCGCGAGGTCACCGGTGTGCATCCACCGGGCCGAATCGATCGCCTCGGCGGTCTTGTCCGGTTCGTCCCAGTAGCCGAGCATCACCGAATAGCCTCGGGTGCAGAACTCGCCCGGCTCGCCGCGCGCCACGGTCAGCCCGGTGGCCGGATCGACGACCTTGACCTCGAGATGGGGGTGAACTGTGCCGACGGTGGAAGTCCGGCGGTCGATGTCGTCGTCGGCCAGCGTCTGGGTCGAGACCGGGGAGGTCTCGGTCATGCCGTAGCAGATCGTCACCTCGGCCATTCCCATCACGTTGATGACCCGCTTCATCACCTCGACCGGGCACGGCGAGCCGGCCATGATGCCGGTCCGCAGACTCGACAGGTCGTAGTCGGCGAAGTCAGCCAGCCCGAGTTCGGCGATGAACATCGTCGGTACGCCGTACA
>JACCQS010000484.1 GCA_013814015.1 Geodermatophilaceae bacterium
CGTTGATCTTCGACTCGACGACCCCCTTCATGGGGCGGAGAAACAGGGGCAGGTCGACCTGGACCCGGACGGTGGTGTCGGTGACATCAAGGGATCCCTTCGCCGGCTGGGTGATCACGAACTGGTCGCCCTCCCAGCCTCCGCTGACACCGAACGACGACTTCAGGTCGTCCAGCATGGGTTGCGCCCGCTGCTTGGCCTCGGCGACTCCGAGGTCGTGCTGGCGGGTGATGTCGACACTTGCCATGATCTGGGCTCGCCCTCCATTGAGTGGCCTGCAGGCTAACCGATTGCGGGTACGGACCCGGCGTCTCTACCTCATCTGGCGCGGTGCACGGCCAGCGCGATGCCACAATGGTCCGTGTGGATCTCGAGGCCGACGCCATCGTCGCGGCACTGCGTGCGGCCGGTGCACGCTTCGGTTACCTCCACGGCAGCCGCAACGATGAGACGTCGCGACCGACCAGCGATGTCGACGTCGCCGCCTGGTTCGGAACCCGTGCACCAGCGTCATGGGAGCTCGCGTTACCCGGCGACGTCGACCTACTCGTCCTGGACACAGCCCCGCTCTACCTGGCTGGCCGTGTCGCGCTGCAGGGGCGACTGCTCTTCGACGACGAACCGGCGGCGCGCGTGCGCTGGGAGGCAGACACCCGGACGGTCTACCTCGACGAACGCCCCTACATCGAAGCGATGGCCACGGAGTATCTCGAGGCGGTGGCGCGACGTGGTCGACGCTGAACGGCTCAGCCGTCTGCTGGCTCGAGTCAGGGCGGACGTGGCCGACCTGCGCGACGCCGCGGAACGTGGTGGTCTGGCCGAGGACCGGATCCGCCTCCGAGCGGTCAAGTACAGCTTCGTAACGGCTATCGAAGGGTGCATCAGGGCAGCCCAGCATGTGATCTCCTCGGAGGGTCTGGGGATGCCGCAGACCAATGCCGATGCGCTGCGATTGTTGGGCAAGAACGGCGTGATCGAGTCGAAGCTTGCTGAGGCAATTGCCCGCGCGGTGGGTTTCCGCAACGTCCTGGTGCACGAATATGCAGAGGTCGACGACTCCGTGGTGGTGGCCAACCTGACTCTGCTCGCGGACCTGGACGCCTTCATGGTCCAGCTGGCGGGATGGGCGGCGCAGCAGTGACAGAAGAGGAATACCTGGTCTCGCGGATGCGCGGGTTCGGCACGACGATCTTCGCCGAGATGTCGGCGCTGGCCACCCAGACCGGCGCGATCAACCTCGGCCAGGGCTTCCCGGACACCGACGGTCCTCCCGAGATCTTCGATGCGGCGATCGAGGCGATCCGTGCCGGACACAACCAGTACCCCCCAGGTCGCGGGATCCCGGCGCTGCGCCACGCCATCGCCGAGCATCAACAGTGGTACTACGGCCTGACCTATGACCCGGACCGGGAGGTGCTGGTCACCGCCGGCGCCACCGAGGCGATCGCCGCCACGATCCTGGCCCTGTGCGAGACCGGCGACGAGGTGGTCGTCCTGGAACCCACCTACGACTCCTATGCCGCATCGATCGCCCTGGCCGGTGCGGTGCTGCGGCCGGTGACCCTGCACCACCCCGACTACCGGCTGGATGTCGACGCCCTACGAGCGGCCGTCACACCCCGGACCCGGCTGCTGCTGATCAACAGCCCGCACAATCCGACCGGCCGGGTCCTGGACCGCACCGAGCTGACCGCGATCGCCGAACTCGCCGTCGAGCGCGACCTGGTCGTGGTCACCGACGAGGTCTACGAGCACCTGGCCTTCGACCGGGAGCACATCCCGCTGGCCACCCTGCCCGGGATGCGCGACCGTACCGTCACGATCTCGTCGGCGGGAAAGACCTTCTCCTGTACGGGATGGAAGATCGGCTGGGTCTGCGCCAGCCCTGCCCTGGTCGATGCAGTGGGGACCACCAAGCAGTTCCTGACCTACGTCAACGGGGCGCCGTTCCAGCACGCGATCGTGACCGGGCTGGCCCTACCGGAGCACCGCATCGAGTCGATCCGGCGCAACCTGCGCGATCGTCGCGATCAGCTGAGCAACGCGCTGCTGGCGGCCGGGCTGGACGTTCATCCCTGCGAGGCCACCTACTTCCTGACCGTGGACGTGGCCACGCTCGGCGAGACCGACGGGCTGGCGTTCTGCCGCGCCCTGCCCGAACGAATCGGCGTGGTGGCCATCCCGAGCTCGGTCTTCTACCTCGATCCGGGGCCGGCCCGCACGCTGGTACGTTTCGCCTTCTGCAAGCGTCCGGACGTACTCGACGAGGCGGTACGGCGTCTGGCAGGACTGGGTACGAGCATGCGATCGGGTACGCAGATGAGTAGCGACGTCAGGAGCCCGGCATGAAGATCGCGGCGATCCAGCACGACATCACCTGGGAGGACAAGGACGCCAACTTCGGCCACCTCCGACCACAGATCGCCGCCGCCGCAGGCAAGGGGGCCCGGCTGGTCGCGCTGAGCGAGATGTTCGCCACCGGCTTCACGATGGCCTCGACCACGTTGGCCGAGAGCCACGACGGCCCGAGCACGCAGTTCCTCCGCGAGCAGGCCCAGACCCACGACATCTGGATCGGCGGCTCGATCATCCAGCGCCACCCCTCGGTCCGGTTGCCGTACAACCAGTTCGTCCTGGCCGGCCCGGCCGGTCAGGTGCACCGGTACGCGAAGATGCACCCGTTCACCTATCACGGCGAGCACGAGCACTACTCGGCCGGCACCCAGTCGATCACCGTGGACGTCGAGGGAGTCCGGATCACCCCGTTCATCTGCTACGACCTGCGCTTCGCCGACATCTTCTGGGACCGCGCCGCCGAAACCGACTGCTATCTCGTGGTGGCCAGCTGGCCCGCGCCCCGGCGTGCGCACTGGCGAAGCCTGCTCACCGCGCGAGCGATCGAGAACCAGGCCTACGTGGTGGGCGTGAATCGGGTAGGCAGCGGCGGAGGCAGCGACCACGTCGGAGACAGCATGATCATCGACCCCGCCGGAGAGACCGTGGCCGATGCAGGGAGCAAGGAACAGACCATCCTTGCCGAGGTCGACCCGAGAACGGCGGCTCGGGTTCGGGCCGAGTTTCCCTTCTTGACCGACCGCCGCAGCTGAGTTCACATCAGCGCTGGGAACCCGCACGCCGTCGAGGCTGAACTCCTCAGTCGGCACCTCGACGTACGGTGGTCAGATGACTGAGTCGAGCAGCTCCGAAGCACAGGCGGACCAGCAGGGCACGGGTGGCTGGCGCGGTCCCAACGCCAGCGGGACCCCCGTCGATGTCCCGGCCGACGGTGACCCTGCCGCCGACGATCCGACGGGCAGCCAGGATGCGCCGATCAACACCGGGCAGCCGGGTGATCCGACCGCCGAGAAGGATCCCGACGACTGGGTGACCGGTGACGAGGCGGCCACTGGAGCGCAGATCAGCTATCTCGAGACGTTGGCCCGCAAGGCAGGGCGTGAGGTACCGCAACAGCTCACCAAGGCCGACGCCTCCCGGCTGATCGACGAACTCCAGGCGGAGCCTCCTCAGGGCTCCTGACCAGCCCACGAAAGCAGCTGACCCGAGGGCGAGCAGAGTCCTTCCCGTCGCCAGGGTTGCGCAGTATTCTGCGGGACGTAGCTATCTGAGCGTCGAGCAACGACTCTGCGAAAGGCCCCGAAATGGCGCAGTTCATGGACGTCCACACCAACATGCCCGGCGTGACCGCAGACCAACTCAAGGCTGCACATCAGGCGGACCTGGACATCCAGGGCGATGAGGAGGTCGACTTCCAGCACGCATGGGCCGACCCGGACACAGGACACGTGTTCTGTCTCTCCGAGGCTCCGAGTGCCGAAGCGGTGCAGCGCATCCACGAGCGCGCAGGCCATCCAGCTGACGAGATCCACGAGATCACGGTCACTGCCTGATCGAACGGTGGAATCAGCATAGGCCCGGATCTTGTCCATTGCCTCGACCCGCGGAGGCGGACGGACCGGTTCCTCGTCGTGGGCACCGGTGCAGGCCTCGGCGATGGCAGCGTAGATGCCGGCGTAGGCCCCGCAGCGGCAGAGGTGTCCTGACATCGCGTCGGCGATCACCGCTCGATCCGGCGCGAGCTCTCCGTGCTCGGCCCGCCACCGGTCGACGAAGGCAGCGCCCTCGGCTTCGAGTGTCATAGTGTCAAGGCTCGCTCCGGCGCCGCCCCGATAGCCACGATGTGGGGCTGGCCGGCGATCCTCTACACTCGGCTGGCCCCAATGGTGCGCGAGCCCCCATCGTCTAGTGGTCCAGGACGCCGCCCTTTCAAGGCGGTAGCACGGGTTCGAATCCCGTTGGGGGTACGTACAGCACGCTCGTACGATGGCACTGGCACGAGCATGATCCGTACCACCAGCAAGGCCCTGTAGCGCAGTTGGTTAGCGCGCCGCCCTGTCACGGCGGAGGTCGCCGGTTCGAGCCCGGTCAGGGTCGCTGCTCCGGCCCCGGTGTTCACACACCGGTCCGGAGTTGCAAGGAGGCCGTACCGCTCTCGCCAGCGGTACGGCTTCGCGGGGCAGGTAGCTCAGTCGGTACGAGCGCTCGCCTGAAAAGTGAGAGGTCGGCGGTTCGACCCCGCCCCTGCCCACCTCCGAAGTAACTGGTCGATTGCCGCACGTCAGATGACAGCAAGCCCGAGTTGCGGCAATTGACCAGTTAGTCGCTCACGCCAAGGTGTCCAATCGGGCCACGTCCTCGGCGCTCAGCCGGATCTGCGTCGCCCCCAT
>JACCQS010000490.1 GCA_013814015.1 Geodermatophilaceae bacterium
CATGGGCTACAAGGAGATCGAAGTCGGGTTCCCGGCGGCGAGCCAGACCGACTTCGATTTCATCCGGCAGATCATCGAAGCCGAACTGATCCCCGAGGACGTGACGATCCAGGTCCTGACCCAGGCACGTGACGAGTTGATCGAACGGACCTTCGAGTCGATCCGCGGCGCGCGGGAGGCGATCGTGCACCTCTACAACTCGACCTCGACCCTGCAGCGACGGGTGGTCTTCGGCCTGGACACCGAGGGCATCACCAACATCGCGCGCAACGGCGCTCAGCAGTGTCTGAAGCATGCCGAATACATGCGAGACACGTTCGTCCGGTTCGAGTACTCTCCGGAGTCCTACACCGGGACCGAACTGCCGTACGCCGCCGAGGTCTGCAACGCGGTCAACGAGATCTGGGAGCCCTCGCACGACCGGCCGGTGATCATCAATCTGCCGGCGACCGTGGAGATGGCCACCCCGAACGTCTACGCCGACTCGATCGAGTGGATGCACCGCCACCTGGCGCACCGCGAGAACGTCGTGCTGTCCCTGCACCCGCACAACGACCGCGGTACGGCCGTGGCCGCTGCCGAACTCGGCTTCCAGGCCGGCGCGGACCGGATCGAGGGCTGCCTGTTCGGCAACGGGGAGCGGACCGGAAATGTCTGCCTGGTGACGCTCGGGATGAACCTGTTCAGTCAAGGCATCGACCCGAAGACCGACTTCTCCGACATCGACGAGGTACGCCGTACGGTCGAGTACTGCAACCAGTTGCCGGTCCCCGAGCGCCATCCGTACGGCGGTGACCTCGTCTACACCGCGTTCTCCGGATCACATCAGGACGCGATCAACAAGGGCTTCGACTGGATGGCCCGCGATGCCGCGGCGGCGGACCGCACGGTTGACGAGATCACCTGGGCCGTACCGTATCTCCCGATCGATCCTCGAGACGTCGGCCGGACGTACGAAGCGGTCATCCGGGTGAACAGTCAGTCTGGCAAGGGCGGCGTCGCGTACATCATGAAGACTGAGCACCACTTGGACCTGCCCAGACGATTGCAGATCGAGTTCAGCCAGGTCATCCAGTCCTTCACCGAAGGAGAGGGCGGCGAGGTCAACCCAGCCGCGATGTGGTCGGCGTTCCGCACGGAGTACCTGCCAGACCCGGGCGCGACGTGGGGGCGGCTGGCCCTGCATGCCCATCGCAACACCGCCGAGGCCGGCTCCGACGACGAGCTTGCCGCCGACGTCACCTTCGACGGCCTGGCGCAGACGGTCATCGGCCGCGGAAACGGCCCGATCGCGGCCTTCGTCGATGCGCTCGGCGGGCTCGGGGTCGATGTTCGAGTCCTGGACTACGCCGAGCATGCACTGTCCTCGGGCGGAGATGCCGTGGCCGCTGCCTACGTCGAGTGCGTGATCGGTGAGCAGGTGCTCTGGGGCGTGGGCATCGACCCGAACATCGTCACCGCCTCTTTGCACGCCGTCGTCTCGGCGGTCAACCGCTCCCTGCGCTGACCCTGACGGTTTTGACGGAAACCGCCAGGCTTGGCGGTCTTGACGGAAACCGCCAGCCGTGGCCCGTTGCCAAGAGTGCAGAGAATTGTTTGCAAAGAGTTCTCTGCGGTTCTAGAGTCCGGTGTATGACCGAAGACGAGCAACGGTCGGAGCGCCAACGATGGCTGGACCCAACGTCGCTCAAAGCGCTGGCACACCCGCTGCGGCTGGCGCTGTTGGAGCGGTTGGAGGTACGCGGCCGGGCGACCGCGACGGTGCTCGCCGACGACCTTGCCGAATCCAGCGGAGCCACCAGCTACCACCTGCGCCAGTTGGCCCGACACGGCTTCATAGAGGAGGCCGCCGGCGGTAACGGCCGCGAACGCTGGTGGCGCCCGGCAACCGGTGGCTGGGGGTTCAACGACCACGAGATGGTCCGCCAGCCGGGGCTGCGTGCCGCCGCGGACATGGTGGTCCGCGGCACCCTCGATGCCGCCCACCGACGAATGATGGACGCGCTGCAGACCTGGCCCGACCAGTCCGCCGAGTGGCGCGATGCCATGGTGCAGACGGTCAGCCGGTTTCAGTTGACCGCCGATGAAGCAGTCGCGCTCAAGGACGAACTCACCGAAGTGCTCGGGCGCTATCGCCGAACCGAGTCCACCGAGGCCGGAGCGGATCCACCTGAGAACAGTTCACGCGTCGAGGTGCACGTATCGCTGTTCCCGCTCGACCCACGCCTGCTGTCCCTGCTGGAACCCGATCCCCACGCGGCTGTCCGCCAGCGGGAGCCGTTGTGAGCACTACCCGAGCGCGCCCGACGTCCAAGCCGAAGGACCCCTTGGGCGGCAACTACTGGCGGCTGCTGATCGCCAGCGCCGTCTCGAACCTCGGCGACGGAATCATCCGGACGGTCATCCCGCTGCTGGCCATCACGCTGACCCGCGACCCGGTCCTGGTCGGTGCCCTCACCGCCTTGGCTTTTCTGCCGTGGCTACTCTTCGCGATTCCCTCTGGCGCGTTGGTCGACCGGATGGACCGCCGACGGGCGATGTCCCTAGCGAACCTCCTCCGGGCCGTCGTGATCGGCGGGCTCATCGCCGCCATCGCCGCCGGTCAGGTCAACATGGTCGTGCTGTACGCGGTCACCTTCGTCCTGGGCATGGCCGAGACCGTGTACGACAGCGCGGCCCGGGCGATGCTGCCGCAAGTTGTGCGCCGCGATCAGCTGGATCGGGCCAACGGACCGCTGACCTCCGCCGAGATCGTCACCGAGACCTTCCTGGGCGCTCCGATCGGCTCGTTTCTGTTCGCCTGGCTGGTGGTCGCCCCCTTCCTCACCGGCGCCCTTGGCTACCTGCTGGCCGCGGTGCTGATCCTGAGCATTGTCGGCAATCTGCGTCCGGGACGGGAGGGGAACAGGGAGTCAGGTACGGCGACCATGCGCGCCGACATCGCCGAGGGTCTGCGGTGGCTTCGAGACCACCACCTGCTGCGTGCACTGGCCGTGCTTTCCGGGCTGACCGCCGCGGCGCACACGATGGCCAACGCGGTGCTGGTGCTGTATGTCGTGGACACCCTCGATGTGCCGGAGTCCGCCTTCGGCGTCTTCCTGGTCTCTGCCGGACTAGGCGGCCTGCTCGGCGGTCTTTGCGCGGCGTGGCTGTCCCGACGGGCCGGGCGGATCGCCACCATGATCGTCAGTGCGGTGTTCTGCGCCGTCGCGAACGTCGGCATGGGCCTGACCGATGCGGCCTGGCTCGGTGCAGCGCTCTTCGGACTCGTCGGCGTGTCGGTCTCGATCTGGAACGTGCTCGTCATGTCGCTGCGTCAGGCGCTGATCCCCGAACAACTCTTCGGCCGCGTGCAGGGCGCCTACCGGACCCTTGTCTGGGGAATGATCCCGTTGGGCGCCCTTGTCGGAGGTGTTGTCGCGGGTGTGACCAGCGTCCCGACCACCTTCGTGATTTCTGGTGTCCTGCAACTACTCCTGGCCGTAATGTGCCTGCAGCTCTTCCGCCGACACAGGGGCCAGATCGAAGCGGCTCACCTGCCTGATGCAGAGCGGGCCACTGCCGACTGAGCCAGCCGTTCAGGCGGTGGCGGCGCGGGGTTGTGGGGTGAGCGGAAGGCCACCGTCGAGGTTCCGTCGGCGGGGGCGGGCGGGGCGGTCGCCGGAGGCAGCAGTGCGGCAGTCAGCCCTCGGACCAGTTCGGGCACGTCCTCGGGTGCCAGCCGAAGGGTGGCCATGCACACGTCGTGGTCCCAGATCGACAGGACCACCCGCGCGACATCCGGGTGATAGCTCACTCGGAGCATGCGCGCGGCGGCATCCCGGCCGGTGAGAACTCCCCCTCGGCGGGGCAACGGGGTGACGCCCATGCCCCAGTGTGAGACGAAGGCACCACCGATGTCTATGACCTGCGCCCCCGCGTTCATCTCCGGTTTGACCGATCGAGCGCCGGCTTGGTTCCCGGATCACCTCATGCGGCTGCGATTACTTCGATTTCCACCAACCAATCACTGTCCAGGGTCTGTACGACGATGGCCGTGGTCGGGACGGCTCGCCCGCCCAACGCCTGGACCCGCGCGGTGGCGTTGGCCGCCGCATAGGAGACATCACGCAGATAACTCGTGACGCGTACGACGTGCTCGAGAGTCATTCCAGCCGAGGCAAGGATCGCCCGGATGTTTGCCCAGACCAGCTCCAGCTGTTCATCCAGAGAGGCGCCTGGCCTGCCGTCGGCGTCCAAGCCCATGGTTCCGCTGACAAAGAGCAGCCGCTCCGCGCCGCGTACCTCCATCGCGTGAACCCAGTTGTCCGTGGGATAGACGCCCTCGGTGGGGTTGTGCGCCTCGGTCTCCATCAGGTTGCGAAGACCTGCGCGTCGTCGGTGAACGCCTTGAACTCCAGTGCATTACCGGCCGGATCGAGGAAGAACATCGTCCACTGCTCGCCCGGTTCGCCGGCGAAGCGCAGGTACGGCTCGATCACGAACGGCGTACCGGCCGTACGCAACCGATCGGCAAGAGCATGGAAATCCTCGACGGACAGCAGCACTCCGAAGTGCGGCACCGGTACCTCGTGTCCGTCGACCGAGTTGTGCGCTCGAGTGCCCGCACCGGCGGCGAGGTGAGTGACGAACTGATGCCCGTACAGATCCCAGTCCGCCCACTGTTCGGAACTCCGGCCGGCACGGCAACCCAGCACTTCTCCATAGAAGCTGATGGCAGCAGCCAGATCATCGACGGGTACGGCGAGATGGAAGCGGGTGTCAGGCATCTCCCGACCGTACGCGGACACCTTGATCGAACAACACGCCAGCGCCGTCGGCCCGCCAGTCGCGTAGGACTCGGTGCAGTCGGTCGGCGCCCACGATGGGCCCGGACGGCGGACTGAACCCCCTCGGGTAGAGCGGAAAGCCCTGGCTCTGCGGACCACCGAGGGCACCGTGTGAGGCGGCGTGCATTTCGAACGCGGAAGCCTCGTCGGTCTCCGGGGTCGTACGCACTGTGGACCATGATGTCCGCACAATTATCGAAAGTATCGGTACGTGCGACCTGCTCTCGAGCGTGCGGCCCATAGTTGGCCAGCGGATCGACGCCGGTCACCTCGCCGGTATCCAGGCGATGAGCGCCGTTGCGAACCAACACCATTCCGCCGTTGGCATGGCTGGTGACCAAGAGGAAGCCCACCCCGGGATGCCTGCGGAGCCGAGAGAGCAGATGTGGGTAGCGTGCTTCGATGCCCTCGAGGGTCGCCCGCCCCTGGATCTTCATCAGCGCGACGGTCGTCGAGTGTCCGGAGTAGACAATCGTGATGTCCTCGTCGGATATCTGCTGTTGCCCCCCAGCGGCGCAGACTTGGGCACTCGATGAGTGCTCGTTGCGCCGACGCGCGGTCTTGCTGCCTCGCCCCTCGCCAGGTTCGGGTTGGGCGTACGGCGAAGCCTGCGCGGCCGCGCGGACGAACGAGTCGAAGGTGTAGCCGAACCGATCGGTAAACGAGGGGCCCTGCGTCAGCCCGTGGTCGGACAGGATCACGAAGTGGTACGGCCTCGGTGCCAGCTCACTGACGCGCGCCAGACGACCGATCTGCTGGTCGATGCTGCGCAGCACTTCGAGCACGTCGTACCGCTCGATCCCCGAGTGATGGCCCACCTCGTCGTAGCCGAGAAAATCCGCGTAGACCGCATGGCGGCCGGCGATCATGTCCTCGCTGATGGCAGCGGTGATGACGTCGCGGGATATCACCGTCGTAACCGGCCGGATGATCGGATAGATCCCGCCGCGACCGACCCGCGGCCACACGTCGTTGCGGCGTTGCCGGGCAGCGGCGACCACTTCCCGGCCAACCTCGACCAGGTACATGACAGCGGTCCGTCCGGCGTTGATCAATTCGCGAAATAGGCGTAATAGCCCGCCCCGAGCCGACCCTTGCGGCGGATCGGTGCACTCATCGTGAGGCTGATATGGGTGGCATCGCCGGTGAACAGGTTGCCGTGAGCCGCACCACCCCCGCTGAGCAGCCCTCGGCCGTTCGAGTGCCGTCGCTCGATGTCAGCGGCATCGCTCGGCCGCGAAACTGCTACCAGTCGACTGGTGGTTTGTCCTACCAACGGAACCCGAGGATCCCTGCATTGGAGCCATGCATGATGCCCGCGACGCTGGAACCGGTCTGAGAGCTCCAGTCGGTGTGCCACACCGACACCCGGTGCCTGCTGGTTCGGACCCAACGCGCCAGATTGGGGATGTTCCCGTCACGCAGCGCCCGGCGCAGGACGTCGTACCCCAACCCGTCGATCTGGAGGTAGATGATGCCCGGAGTGGGGTCCTGCACTTTCCCCGTCCTGCGTCGGCGCATCCGTCGGGCCGCCCGGCGAAAGAACAGCTCGTCCTCGTCGATGGACAGCAGACCGCTGACGAACCCGGTCGACACGGTCAACCAGCCGGCGATCAGGACCGCCGTGGGAAGGCCCCGGATCTGGGCTCCCGGGACGGCGACGAACACTGCCAGCACCAACAGCCCGCTGAGCAGGAATCCGCCCAACCCCAGGGTGATCACGGTGAAGCCCAGGGCGACTCGCATGATCAGCGGCCAGACGAGGGCGTAGAGCAGTCCCAGGCACAACGCGATCAGCAGGGCCAACCAGCGACTGTTCAGCACGAATCCGGCCATCAGGTCGTCGAGTACGAGCAGAGTCACGGTTGCGGCCAGCCAGACCAGAAGCAGCCGGGCGGCGGCTCGCCCGCTGCGGATCAGTCGGCCCGTCCCCGGCGGCCCGCCGCCATTGCTCCAGCCGGCAGGAACGCCTTCCACGGGTAGCGAAGAGGGCCGGCCGCGAGCAGCACCGGGATCCGTCCAGCCGGCAGGATCCGCCCCACGATGACGAAACGCCATGCATGCCGGGCCAGCTGATTGCGGGCCCAGTCCAATCGCTGCGAATTCTGGCGGGCAACAAGCCAATTCAGAGCCCGAGAGCCCTGAGTGCGGCACACCGTAAACGTGACGACGTCGCCGACCAGTGCAGCTGCGGCGGCCAGCAGGACCACCAAGATGAATGACCCGCCGGAGGCCGACTGGGCGATGGCGGCGGCCGCGGCCACGATCGGCCCGGTCGGCAGCACCGGCACGATCGAACCGACCAGCACCGATCCGGTCATCAGCGGATAGCTCGCCGCCGCCGCCGCCGCACCACGGTCGGCCGCCGCCTGGCTCAGCCACCCGAGCGAGAGGGCGATCGAACCGGTCACACTCGCCATTGTCCGACCGTCGAGCCGCCTCGGCATCCGGGATCCCCCTGACGCGCCGATGACCCGCTCATTGGAACCTGGACGTTATGCGCATAACGTCCCAACATTCGGGCCGATTCCGGGACGTTATGCGCATAACGTCCCAACATTCGGGCCGATTCTGGGCCGGTGGCACGAGAGCAGGGGCTAGACGGCGTCCCGGCCGGCACCGATGACAGCCGCGGGATCCAGCGCCCCCTCGGCGGCGATGTAGACGCCCTGGTCAGCTGCCACCTGGTCCGCGGACTTGGGCCGCAGATGACCGTCGCGGATGCCCTCGGCCCAGTGGCAGGCCACCAGGTGCGGGGCCGGGGGGACGACCGTAGACGGCACGGCACCCGGCGCGTTGCCCCCTGGCGCAGTGCCCGACGGACTACCGCCTGGCGCAGTGCCCGACGGACTACCTACCGGCGCGGTGACCGGCGCGGTGCCTGCCCGAGCGCTACTAGACCCGGTGTCAGCCGGCCCCGTGGTCAGTTCGCGGAGGTGCGGTTCCTCGTCGTCGCAGCGGGTCTCCTGCCGCCAGGGGCAGCGGGTGTGGAATCGGCAGCCACTGGGCGGATTGGCCGGCGAGGGCAGGTCACCGGCGAGCAGGATCCGCTCACGGCGGTCCTCGACATCGGGATCGGGTACGGGTACCGCGGACATCAGCGCCCTGGTGTACGGGTGCAGCGGCTCGGCGTACAGATCGTCGGAAGCGGCCTGCTCGACCAATCGGCCGAGGTACATGACACCCACCGTGTCGCTGATGTGTCGCACGACAGCGAGGTCGTGGGCGATCACGAGGTAGGTCAGGCCGAACTCGCCCTGCAGTTCTTCGAGGAGGTTGATCACCTGCGCCTGTACGGAGACGTCGAGCGCGGAGACCGGCTCGTCGGCCACGATGAGATCGGGCTGTACGGCGAGCGCGCGTGCGATCCCGATCAGTTGCCGCTGGCCGCCGGAGAACTCGTGTGGATAGCGCCGCAACGCCGAGGCCGACATGCCAACGGCTTCCAGCAGTTCGGTGATCCGGGTACGGCGGGCCGAGCTGTTACCTCCGAGACCGTGCGCGTTCATTCCCTCGGTCATGATCGACTCGATGTTCTGCCGCGGGTCGAGGCTGGACAGCGGATCCTGGAAGATCATCTGCATCCGTCGGCGCATCGACCGGAGCTTCTCACCGTCGAGGCTGGCGACGTCGACGCCGTCGAAGAGCACCTTGCCCTCCGTCGGTTCGTTCAGCCGCAGGACGCCACGCCCGAATGTGCTCTTCCCACAACCGGATTCGCCCACCAGGCCGTAGGTCTCGCCACGCCGAATGCTCAGGTTGACACCGTCGACGGCTTTGACGTGCCCGATCGTACGGTCGAACAGGATGCCGCTTCGGATCGGGAAGTACACCTTCAGTCCGGAGACATCGAGCAACACCTCACCCGGAGCGGCCGTCGCTGCGGGATCTTGCGCCGAGTCGGTCCGTGAGTTGCTCACTGCTCGGCTCCGCCGGTCGTCTCGTTGGTCATACGATTGTTTCCAGCGTCTCGATCTCAGGTGGGTGGTCGAGAGGGTGCAAGCAGCGCAGGCTGTGGCCCCCGCGCACCGTTTCGAGCTTGGGCGGCTGACCGATGCAGTCGTCCTCGACGTGATCGCATCTGGGCGCGAACGCGCACCCCTCCTGCCACGGGATGGCATCGCGCGCCGAGCCCCGGATCGGAGTCAGCGTCTCTCCCCGTGCGGCATCCAGTCGCGGGATGGAGCGGAGCAGCCCGCCGGTGTAGGGATGCCGACCGTTGTAGAAGATCTCCCGGCGGTCGGCATTCTCGATGATCCGTCCCGCGTACATCACATGCACCGTGTCGCAGAGTCCCGCGACGACCCCGAGATCGTGAGTGATGAGCACCAGCGCGGTGTCCGAGCCGACGACCAATTCGCGCAGCAGCTCCAGGATCTGCGCCTGGATGGTTACATCCAGCGCGGTGGTCGGTTCGTCGGCTATGAGCAGTCGCGGTTGGCAGGCCAGAGCCATCGCGATGAGGGCTCGTTGCCGCATCCCGCCGGAGAGCTGGTGGGGGTACTCGGTGAGCCGGCGCTTCGGGTCAGGAATACCGACCCGTTCGAGCAGGTCGATCGCCTCCCGGTTGGCCACATCTCCCTTCATCCCACGATGTCGGGTCAAGACCTCGGTCACCTGGATCCCGATCGGAATCACCGGATTCAAGGCCGAAAGTGGGTCCTGGAAGATCATCGCGATCTCGGCACCACGCAGGTCGCGCAGTTCCCCCTCGGACAGCTCCAGCAGACTGCGATCCTCGAAGAACACTCCGCCGGAGACCTTCACACCGCGCTTGGGCAGCAAGCCCATGATCGCCAGCGAGGTCACCGACTTGCCACATCCGGATTCCCCGACCAGGCCGAGGGTCTGGCCCGGAGCCACCGAGAAACTCACTCCGTCCACTGCCCGGGTCGCCGCTTCGCCCTTGCGCTGAAAGACCACGGACAAGTCCTCCACCCGGAGCAGGGGCACAGTCGTACTGGCGCCGAGTCCGGCGGCCCTGGCCGGCGCGCTCATGGATGACGCCGGAGCAACGAAACGCTCATCGACGGAATTTCGGGTCGAGGGCCTCGCGCAGCGATTCACCCAGCAGCGTGAATCCGAGCGCGGCGATGACGATGCAGATGCAGGGATAGAAGGCGAGCTCGGGCCGTACGGTCAGGAAGTCCTGCGCGTCGGCCAGCATCGAGCCCCACTCCGGAATACCCCGGTCGGCGGGGCCCAGACCGAGGAAGCTCAGCGCCGCCGCCTCGATGATCGCCGTGGCCAGGCTCAGCGTCGCCTGGACGATCACCGGCGAGACCGAGTTCGGCAGGACGTGGCCGAAGATGATCCGCCGGGTCGGTAC
>JACCQS010000003.1 GCA_013814015.1 Geodermatophilaceae bacterium
CCTACATAGATGTCGGAGGCGGCCGCTGAGACCCGCGACGCTGCAGAGCCTGGTGCTTGGCTGCCCAGCGCCCCCGGTACGCGCTGAGGCTTACCCGCCGACGGCAGTCGCGCGTAGTCGAGCGAACTCGCTGGCCAGCCCTTCGATCTGGTAGTGGGCGTTCAGGCCGCTGGGGTTGGGCAGCACCCAGATCCCGGCATCGGCCAGCTGCTCGACCTGGCGACCGATGCTGGCGCGCGGACGCTGGAACCCTGTCCGGTACGCCGTCACACCCAGGACCGCAACCCACGCTGGGCGATGTTCGACCACGAGCTGAGTGAGTCGCTCCGCCCCGGAGACCGTCTCAGCTCGATCCAGCTCGTCCGCGCGTGCCGTCGTCCGGGGCACCAGGTTCGTGATTCCTAGTCCGTAGGCCAGCAGCTCTTCCTGTTCATACGGTTCGAGTTGGCGTGGCGTGAAGCCGGAACGGTGCAGGGCCGGCCAGAAGCGGTTGCCAGGGCGGGCAAAATGCTGGCCCAACGCCCCCGACCACAGACCGGGGTTGATGCCGCAAAACAGAACGCTCAAGCCGGACCCGATCACGTCGGGGATCGTGCGGCTCCCGGCCGCGGCCAGCTCAGCGGCGCTCGGCCGCCGCTTCATGACTGAGCTGGCACCGTACGAAAGGTCATTCCCGCCCGTTGCAGCCGAGCGAGCAGCAGATAGCCCATGGCTTGGACCGGAGTGAGCTGTCCGGCCAGGTCGGGCAGGTCGTCGTCGAAAGCCAGGCTCAGTGCGGACTCGGCAAGCATCTTGGCGGTCTCGGCGTAGCCCGGATCGCCGCCGGACACTTCGGTCAGGACGGACACGCCAGGGTCGCCAGCCACCGTGCTGACGAAGCGCACCCGGAACCATGATTCGGACCGGCGCTGTTCATCCGGGCCGGCGCCGCTGCTTCCTAGCTTCAGCAGGGCCTCGCGCAACGGTGGAATCTGTGCCGCCGCGAGAAGCCCCCCGGCGCCGGCCATGCCGGCAGCGGCCAACGGCAGAGCACCGACATCGGCGAAATGCCCGTACCGGAAATCCGGTCCGTATCGATCCAGGGCGCGCGCCGATCGCCTCACGATGATCGGGTCGATCGTCGGCAAGGGGACCGCCCAACGCCGAGAACCCGGAACCCGGCGCGGTCGCAGCGGCAGCGAGCCCACCCGCCGATCTTTCGGCAGAACCTCCCGGGCCCGACGGCTGCGGGCGGCCTCCGCGCTGTGCCGCGCCCGCCCGAATGCCCGTACGGCGGAATGATAAGTCCCGCTCGAGAAGCTGGCGTTCGCTCGTACATACCCGGCGATCGAAAGCGGTTGGTCCACCGGCAGTTGGCCAAGGGTGAACCACACGCCGAGATCGTGCGGAACGGAATCGAAGCCGCACGCGTGCACCAGGCGGGCACCGTTGCGGGCGGCGGTGTCGTGGTGGGCCAGCCACATCCGGTCCACGAACTCCGGTTCGCCGGTGATGTCGAGGTAGTCGGTGCCTGTGCGCGCGCAGGCGGCCACCAGGAGCTGGCCGTGGCTCATGAACGGCCCGACGGTCGAGGCGATCACCCGACTGGCCTCCGCCAGCGAGCGCAGCGAGTCCGGTTCGGCGCTGTCGGCGCGGATGACATCCACCGATCCGGCACCGGCAGTGTGATCGGCCAACCGCGCGGCGACGGCCTCGAGGCGGGGGACGTCGCGGCCGGCAATCGCCCACCGTGTCCCCTCTGGGACATGCCGGGCGAGATAGTCAGCGGTCAGCCCGCCGGTGAAGCCGGTAGCGCCGAAGAGCACGACGTCGTAGCTGCGGTCGCGACGCCGTGCTGGGCTCACGGGACGATCTCGCCCTCGATGATCTCGGGCCCGGTGGGCCGGCGGGAAGTCCCAGCCGAGTGCGGACCCGGTGGGCTCATGCTCGCGGGTCCGGGAGAGCCGGACGTCCTGGCGCTGGGCGGGGTCTCGCCGCCGTCCAGGCGCCGCGAGCGGACTCGGGCCGGGCCGTACTTGCGAGCCACCCCCCCGATCACGAGGCGGCGGATCAAGGGCCGGGTGACCGGAATCAGGCAGAGCAGCCCGACCACGTCGCTGACGAAACCGGGTAGGAACACCAACAATCCGCCGAGGGCCACCAGGCCGGCGTCCACGGCCGCGGGTCCGGGAGCCGTCCCGCCGCGCGAGGCTGCGCCGAGGGCGCGCAGGGCTCGGATACCTTCCCGGCCGAACAGCCACAGCCCAACCGCGGAGGTGGCCAGGGCCAGCAGGATCGTCCACCCCACCCCGATCCAACTACCGACCAGGATGAACACCGCGATCTCGGCGATCAACAGCACCGCCAGGATCGGGCCCAATCGAGCGCGTATCACGAGTTTTCCTTCCGCAATGCGATTGCGAGGGCGCGCGCTCCGCGGCTGCGGTTGTGCAGCCCCCACCAGCCCACTCGGACCAGTGCTTCTCCAACGATCGAGGAGCTCATCTTGCTCCTGCCGCGGACCCGTTCAGTGAAGACGATCGGAACTTCGACGATGTTGTAGCCGGCTCGCCAGGTCCGCCAGGCCAGATCCACCTGGAAGCAGTACCCAGCGCTGGAGATGTCGTCGAGATGTAACTCGCGCAGTACGTCAGCCCGGAATGCGCGAAACCCGCCGGTAGCGTCGCGGACCGGCAATCGGAGCATGGTGCGGGTGTAGCGGTTTCCACCCCGGGACAGCACCAGCCGCCACGCCGCCCAGCCGCGTACCTCGCCCCCTGGGACGTACCGCGATCCGATCACCAGGTCAGCATTGGCCAGAGCGCTGAGCAGGTGTGGCAGCTGTTCCGGAGCGTGGGACCCGTCCGCGTCCATCTCGGCGAGCACGTCATAGCCGCGGGCCAGTCCCCAGTCGAAACCGGCGAGGTAGGCCCGCCCGAGACCGTCCTTGACCGTTCGGTGCAGCACCTGGATCTGCTCGTCCTGTGCCGCCAGCCGATCGGCGAGTTCTCCGGTCCCGTCCGGGCTGGTGTCGTCGACGACAAGAATGTCGACGGTGGGGTTGGCCGCGCGGGTACGGGCCAGGATCGGCTCGAGGTTGTCGATCTCGTCGTAGGTCGGGACCACGACGAGCACGCGCTGCAGCGAGCCGGTCATGACGGGTCCGACTTACGGGTACGCCGATGCTGGACCGCTGCGTACGCCCAGGCCAGCAATCCGACGCCGACGAGCACCCATTCCGGCCCCTCGCGGACCCGGTTGGCGACGGTGTCGGCCTGCCGCAGCCCCACCTCGGCCACCAACGTCTGCTGGGTGAACAGCTCCGTCGACTCCACCAGGGAGCCATCCGGGGCGATGAATGCGCTGATCCCGACGGTGGAGGCAACCACGACCGGGCGGCCGTGTTCGACCGCACGCAACCGGGACATCGCCAGCTGCTGATAGGTCTCGTCGGAGAAGCCGAAGGTCGCGTTGTTGGTCTGAACGACAATGACCCCGGCACCTGCATCCACGACATCGGCGGTCAGGTCGTCATAGGCGATCTCGAAACAGATCAGGTCCCCGAGCCGAACTCCGGCCGCGTCGAAGATTCCGACCTCGCTGCCCGAGACGAAGTCGCGTCCGACCAGGTCGAACAGATCGGTGACCCGCTCCAGGAGCGCTCGGGCCGGGATGTACTCAGCGAAGGGGACTGGATGGCGCTTGGTGTAGACCTGGCCCGGCCCGGTGTCCGGGTCCCAGAGCAGACCGACGTTGCTCACGCTGTCCGGTCCCGGTCCATTGAGGACGGCACCGACCAGGATCGGTACGCCGATGGCACTCGCGGCGCGGTCAATGGCCGCGGCCGCGTCGGAATTGGTCAGTGGGTCGATGTCGGAGGAGTTCTCCGGCCAGATCACCAGATCGGGAGCCGACCGGCGTCCGGCGGTCACGTCCGCAGCCAGGTCCAGAGTCGCCTCCACGTGGTTGTCGAGCACAGCGCGGCGGCGGGAGTTGAAGTCGAGTCCGGCCTGCGGCACATCGCCCTGCACGATCGCGATCGTGGTCCTGGCCTGCCCCTCCCCCGACAATGATCGCTCGCCCAGGGTCAACCAGCCCGAGGCCGCGATCAGCGGTAGGGCGAGAGTGAGCACACCTCGGCGCACTGCCTGGCCGCGGTCGGTTGACCGGATTGCGGCGGCCAGCACGGTCCCGGTCAGCGCGACTCCGAAGCTGACCAACGGCACCCCGCCGAAGGCGGCCAGCGCCGTGAAAGGCCCGTCCGGCTGGCTGAATCCCAGCCTGCCCCATGGGAACCCACCGACGAACCAGCGTCCGCGCAGCGCCTCGGCCGCGACCCAGAGCGCGGCCATCCACAACGGCCAGCCAGGTAATCGGCTGACGACTGCCCACCCGGCACCCATCAGAGCGAGGTAAGCGGCCTGCCAGAGTGCCAGCAGCAGCCACGGCCAGGCGGGGAGGTATTCCGCTGCCCACGCCAGGTGCGGAACGAAGAAGGCCAGTCCTGAGACCAACCCCAGCCATGCTCCGGATCGGGCCGGTCGACCGTGCACCGCAACGGCCAGCGCCGCAGGTCCGATGACGGCCAACAACCGCAGGTCGTAGGGCGGGAAGGCGAGCGCGGTGGCCAGCCCGCCGAGGGCTACCAGCACGCTGGGCGCGCCTCGAGGCATCCGCGGTGGGCTTTGGGATCTCGGCGGAAAGGTCCTCACTGCACCAGGCGGCCGATTCGTCGCCTCGGTGCGGACGTCATTGTCGGGATCGACCGCGGCGGGGGTACCGGGCATGGCCGCAACGCCCACGTCACGTCCCTCCGCCGCCCCAGGCGAATGCCAGGGGTTGAGAGCACCAGCATTCCACGCTTGCCGCATCGTCTGCCAACTAGGGAATTGGGGTGTCGAGGGCGATCGGGCGTTGGGGGTGGAGAAGAGGTCCGGCGATGTCTTCGGGCCGGCACCCCGTCGCTGCTGGCTGCAGCCGAGGCACCGTTGTCTACTGGCTCGCCGGATCCTCTCCTTTTCCCACCCGCTCCGGGTGCCTTTCCCTGACGACCCGGATGACGTCCTGCCCTGGCCAGGCGCCTCACGCATCTCTGCGTAGGCGCACGAGCCGACGTCGTCGCGTGCCGATCTAGAAGGGAAAGGTCACACCCGGATTGCCCGTTGTGCGATGGCCAGAACCTACCGTTCGCCTTGGTTGCGCTGTCAACCGGTTGGCGCCCGAACTGCCTTCGAAGTTCGCACTTTTTTCCGTCGAAGGGAACGTTCAGGGTACGACCAGCGTGCCTCGGGCTCGGGTGATGATCAGCGGCGGATCCACCACGTCGGCGGCCGACGGGCCGCGCTCCGGTGCGGCACGGCAGACGACGCGGGCCTCGAACTCCACTGCGCGGCTGCGCCGACCGACCCGGGTGAGAGTGGCGGTGGCCTCGACGACGTCGCCGGCCTGCAGTGGGGCAAGCATCTCGATGGAGTCGTATCCGGCCAGCAGTGACTCGTCCCCGTCGGTGCGGATCGCCAGTTCGGTAGCGACGTCACCGAACAGCCCGAGGGCGTACGCGCCCTCCACCAGATTCCCGCCGTAGTGAGCATGCGAGTACGGCACGTATCGGCGATGCGTCACAGTCAGCCCGATCGCCGGTGGGGTATTTTCAGCGGGCACGGACGGTCTCCTTGGTGAGGGTGAGGGTGCGGGTGAGGGTGTGTACGAGGTAGGAGGCGACTTCTCCCGGAGTGGTCCCGCGGCCGAAGATTCGGTCGACGCCGAGTTCCTCGGCCATTCGCGGATCGAAGCGCGGACCCCCGACCACGATCAGTGGCCGGTTGTCCCCCATGGCTTCTCGGAAGGCCGCGGCGAGTTCCCGAGTGTTCCGGAGGTGTGCGTCGCGTTGGGTCACGACCTGGGAGACCAGGACGGCATCGGCTCGATCCTTGCGGGCCCGGCTGACCAGCTCCGGGACGGTCACCTGCGCGCCCAGGTTGGACACCTTCATCTCCCGGTAGTACTCCAGCCCCTTCTCCCCCGCGAAGCCCTTCACGTTGAGGATCGCGTCGATACCGACCGTGTGCGCGTCGGTGCCGATACAGGCGCCCAGCACGACCAGCTTGCGACGTAGCGTCCGCTTGATCACCAGGTTGGCCTCTTTGGCGGCCAGCAGCGGATACTCGCGTTCCCGTACGACCACCTTGTCCAAGTCGACCAGGTGAGCGACACGTCCGTACACGACGAAGAAGGTGTACGCCGATTGGCGTCCACCGAGTCCTTTGGCGTGCACCACCATGGCCGGGTCCAGCCCCATCTTGGCGGCCAGTTGCAGCGCCGCCCCTTCGGCTTTGGGGCCGTGCGTCATGGGCAGGGTGAACGACACCTGGACCATGCCGTCGCCGGTGGTGTCGCCGTAGGGCCGAATGACCGTCGGTTGTTCTGCCTGATCCAGACCCTTGGCGGTTTCCGCCAAAACCGCCAAGGATTCAGGCTCCGTGTCGGCGATGGGTTCGGTCATGACGGCTCCCGTCCGCCTAGGTCGGCCTCCATCAGGGTGACTGCCGGATTGTCGTATCCCGGCGCCTTGACGAACACGCCGTCCAGGCCCTTGCCCCGGTCCGCCGGTCGCTTCGTGATGCCGAAGGTGCCGTCGGCGATGGCGTTGAGCAGTCCGTCGTCGGTGATCCGTTCCAGCAGACCCACCGCCTCGGCTAGTACCTGGTTGGCGCGGCTCTCGATGAATCCGCCTCGCGGTGGGTGGAAGTCCTCGGTCAGTCCGCCGGCGGCATCGAGCACGTACCGGACGTTCTGCAGGGCCAGGTCCCGGTCGGAAAGGAACGGTGTGACCACGGCCTCGGTCATCATGCCCACCAGCAGAATCCCTTGCCCGGTGAGCGCCCCGACCAGATTGAAGAAGCCGTCCAGCAGATAGCCACGGAAGATGTCACCGGTCATGTGCTTGGTCGGTGGCATCCACTTCAGCGGCGCCTCCGGGAAGAGGTGGCGGGCCAGCAGAGCATGCGCCAGCTCGAGGCGGAACGACTCGGGTAGGTCTGGGTTGATCTCGAAGGCGTGGCCCAAGCCGAGTTGCCAGTCGGCCAGTCCGGCCTCGTGGGCGAAGGTCTCGTTGAGCAGTTGGCTGACCGTGACGGTGTGCGCGTCGTCCACGGCATCTGCGGTGGTCAGGTAATTGTCCTCGCCGGTGTTGATGATGATTCCGGCGCGAGCATGGATCATCCTGCTGAACCGCTGGTCGACGAAGGTGCGCTGCGGATTGATGTCCCGGAACAGGATCCCGTACATCGAGTCGTTCAGCATCATGTCCAGCCGCTCGAGCCCGGCCAGCGTGGCGATCTCGGGCATGCACAGGCCGGAGGCATAGTTGGTCAGCCGCACATAACGTCCGAGTTCCCTACTCACCTCGTCCAGGGCGGCCCGCATCAGCCGGAAGTTCTCCTGAGTGGCGTACGTCCCGGCGTAGCCCTGCCGGGTGGCGCCTTCCGGCACGAAGTCGAGCAGCGACTGCCCGGTGGAGCGGATGACCGCAATCACGTCCGCGCCGGCCCGAGCGGCGGCCTGTGCCTGGGGAATGTCCTCGTAGATGTCACCGGTTGCAACGATCAGGTAGACCCACGGCCGTCGCGGTGGGTCCCCGAGTATCCTGATCAGCCGGTCGCGGGTCGCCCGATTGCGGTCGATCTGGCCAAGCCCAGCCTTCGCGGCGCGGGTGGCCGCGTTGTGCGCTCTGGTCGCAGCTGCATCGGTGGGGAGTTCGAACCTGGCTGTGCCGGCCGTGACGGCTTCGGCCAGATCGAGCAGGCTGGCATGCCCGCCTTCGTGCATGGCGTGCCAGACGGGAAGGGCGACACCGTGTTCGAGGCCGACCTGATCACGTACGGCGTCCACGACCCGGTTGACCCACGGAATGTCGCCGTCACCGGTGGTCGGGTCCGCACCGCGCAAGCCTGCGAGCCGCAGAACAGCTCGCTCGACCGAGACCGTCGTCCGTTCCCGAGCCAACGAGATGACCGGGGCGGCTGCGCGGATGGCCAGGGTACGGGCGCGTCGGACGAGACGGCGATCCAGATGGATGACCTCTCGCCGATCGGTGGCTGTCGTCGCTGATCCTGTAGTCACTGGTCCTCGGCTCCGTGGATGATCCGGCCGCCGGCAACTGTCAGTGTGCATCGCGGCGGCCCGGCCCCGTCCACAAGTCCTGCGACGAGGCCTGCGAGTGGTTCCTCGGTCGCCCAGACGGCGAGGTGGGCAGGGGCTCCTACCTCGATCCTTCCCACTGCCGGGTCCGGGTGACGCGCTGCGCGCCAACCGCCGACCGTCGCCGCGACCATCGCCTGGCCCAGCGACATCCGGCTGGCTTGGGTGCGATGTCCTACCGCGGCCGAGATCCCGCGCCACGGGTCGATGGCGGTGACCGGAGAGTCGCTGCCGAACGCGATCGTCAGGCCCGCAGCCGCGAGGTTCGCGAGCGGGTTGAGCTCCTGGGCGCGGGCCGCACCCAGTCGTGTTTCATACATCCTTCCGAGACCGCCCCACGCCGCGTCGAACGACGGCTGCACGCTGGCGACGGCGCCAAGCCTGGCAAAGGTGGCCATCGCGGGCGCACTCGGCATCTCCAGGTGCTCGAGTCGGTGCCGGCATCCTCGTACGGGCAGATCTCCGAATTCGGCTGCTACCGCCTCGAACCCGCGGGCGATCTGGTCGATCGCGGCGTCTCCGATGCAGTGGAAGCCGGCCTGGATGCGGGCGCGAGTGGCCCGCCTGAGGTGCTCGGTGACCTGCTCGTCGGTGAAGTACAGGGCCCCGCTGGTGTGTTGTGCATCTTCGTAGGGCTTGTGCATGGCCGCGGTGTGCGAGCCGAAGGCGCCGTCACAGAACAGGTCCCCAGCAGCGCCAGCCAGGCCGAGGTCGGTCACGATGTCGGTTGCGCCCAGCTCCCCCCAGTAGCCGAGTACCTCCGGACCGGATTCGGTACGGGCCAGGTGCAGGAGTGACTCCAGGTCGTCGCGCCCGGAAATGTCGGGACCGGCCATCTCGTGGATCGCCGCGACGCCGAGTTCGCCGGCCCGGGAGCGGGTGGCGCGCTGAGCGAGCAGTCGCTGCTCGGGCCTGATCGCTGCCTGGGCCGCGCGGCGCACGACGTGATGAGCCTCCATGCGCAGATGCCCATTGCGGTCGAAGCCGGTGCACTCCTGGGCTTGCGGACACCGCTCGAGCAACGCCGTCGACACGACGGCCGAATGCACGTCAACCCTGGCGAGGTAGGCCGGCGCGCCGCGTCCGGCAGCGTCGAGTTCCCCGATGGTGGGTGCCCGGCGCTCAGGCCAGGTTGTCTCGTCCCATCCGGTGCCGAAGATCAGCTCACTTGGATGGGCATCAGCGTGGGCCGCGATCCGCTCGAGTGCGGCTGGCAGTGACACGGTCCCGTGCAGGTCCAACCCGGACAGGGACAGGCCGGTCGCGGTGGCGTGGACATGGGCATCGACGAAGGCCGGCAGCAGGAGGCATCCGGACATGTCCAGCGTGCGCTTGGCGGTTGGAGCCTGGCTGATCGGGCCGACCCAGGCGAGCTTCGAGCCGTCGATGACCACGCCCTGGCCCGGTCGCGCCCGGATCGTGACTCCGGAGAGGAGGGTCCTCATGCGTGGGCGCGTGCGGCGAAGAGTCGTCGTACCCCGGGAGTGGACCGGTAGAGGTCCAGCGCCAGCTCGGCATGACCCGGGGTGTATCCGTTGCCGACCAGCATCGTGACATCGGCCGCCATGCCCTCGGCGCCCAACGCGGCGGCGGCGAACGACGTTGCCATCGAGAAGAAGACGACGCTGCCGCCGTTCTCGGTGGCCAGGATCGCGCCGTGCTCGCAGCCTGGTACGTCGACACAGACCACGCTCACCTGAACAGGCTCCCCCACTGCCGCGCTGACGGCGAGCGGATCCCGGGCATCAGCGAGAACGACCTCGTCGACCAGCTCGGCGTCGCGCAACTGAGCAGCCTCCGCGTCAGTGGGCACCAGGCCGACCAGGCGGCTGGCGCCGGCTCGACGGGCAGCAGCCAGGGACAAAGACCCGGACTTACCGGCCGCACCCAGCACACAGACCGACCGAGCGGCGCTGTCGCGGACGACGCGGTCCACCAGCGCCGGGGCACCGCAGACATCGAGCACCGACAGCGCGGTGTGTTCGGGTATGTCGTCGGGTAACACCGCCGCGATGGAGCGGCCGAACAGGATCGCCCGTCCCTGGCACGGCACCTGCTCACCCGTGCCATTCCAGTTCTGCAGCTCGTCGTCTATCCGCAACGGGGTAAGGGTGAGCGACACCAGGGTCGCTACCGACTGACCCGGCAACAGCCCGAGTGCGGAGTCAGGTCCGACCTCCTCGACCGTGCCGAGCAGCATCCCTCCGGAGCCGGTGACCGGGTTGTGCATCTTGCCGCGAGTTCGGATGATCTCGAGTACGGCGTCGCGGATGGCCAACCCGTTCCCCTGGTGTTCGACTGCCAGTTGGCGGTACGAGGCGGCGTCGAGGTTGAGTCGGCGGACCCGGATCGCGACCTCGTCAGCCTGGAGCGCAGCATCCGGGTCCAGCCGCCAGGCGGCCTGCGGAAGCGCCCCGGCCGGGTCAAGAACCCGGCCGATGCCCAATCCGGTTGCGGTCGCTCCCATGTGGTGTCTCCTTCGGAAAGATAGCCTGTTCGCCGAAGAAACCACGGCGCAGGCCGGCTAGGACCGGACGATATCCCGTACGGTACCGGTATCCATCCTTGATTCGAGACCCTGCCAGGAGGCTCGCCGTGAGTGCCGGACAGCCGGGACAGCCCTACGTCTACACGCGTCGAGAGCTCGTCGAACCCGACTGGCGTCGCCTTCCGGGTTTCGCCGGGGTCACCGAGGCGGAGTGGGCCGATGCGCAATGGCAGCGGGTCAACTGTGCGAAGAACATCCGCCAGCTCCGCGGTGTCTACGGCGACCTGCTCGACGACAGCTTCTACGCCGACATCGACGCCGATCAGCAACAGCGGGCGACGATGTCGATCCTGTTGCCCCCGCAGATGCTCAACACCATGGTCCCCCACGAGGTGCCGACCACTTCGGCGATGCTGGCTGACCCGGTCCGGCGCTACATGCTGCCGGTGTTCTCCGACCGGGCCACGGACTGGCCCTCGCACCCCTATGCCACCCGGGATTCCTTGCACGAACACGAGATGTGGACCGCCGAGGGGCTGACCCACCGCTACCCGACCAAGGTGCTGGCCGAGTTGCTGCCGACCTGTCCGCAGTACTGCGGGCACTGCACCCGGATGGACCTGGTCGGCAACTCCACCCCGCAGGTCAGCAAGCTCAAGTTCGAGCTCAAACCGGTCGACCGTCAGGCGGCGATGCTGGACTATCTGCGCCGCAATCCTGGTGTCCGCGACGTCGTCGTCTCTGGTGGCGACGTGGCCAACATGCCGTTCAAGAACCTCGAGGTATTTCTCGACGGCCTGCTCGAACTCGATTCGATCCGCGATATCCGGCTGGCGACCAAGGCGCTGATGGGAATGCCGCAGCACTGGCTCAAACCCGACGTCGTCGAGGGAATGGCCCGGCTTGCCGCGACAGCCCAGCGGCGCGGAGTCAGCCTGGCGATCCACACCCACGTCAACGCCGCTCAACAGGTCACTCCGCTGGTCGCTCAGGCCGCCAAGACGATGCTCGAGGTCGGAGTTCGCGACGTACGCAATCAGGGTGTCCTGCTCAAGGGTGTCAACACCACCTCGGAGGCGCTGCTCGACTTGTGCTTCGCGCTGGCCGACGAGGCCAGCATCCTGCCCTACTACTTCTACATGTGCGACATGATCCCCAACGCCGAGCACTGGCGGATCTCGGTGGCACAGGCCCAGGATCTGCAGCACTCGATCATGGGATACCTGCCGGGCTTTGCCACTCCGCGGATCGTCTGCGATGTTCCCTACGTCGGCAAGCGCTGGGTGCATCAGCTCGCCGAGTACGACCGCGAGCGCGGGATCAGCTACTGGACGAAGAACTATCGCGCGGGGCTTGAGGCGCGACAACCCGGAGCAGCCGCGCAGGACGACCTCGACCGGCGGTATGAGTACTACGACCCGATCCAGTCGCTTCCAGCCTCGGGACAACAGTGGTGGGCGCGTCACACTGCGGCCGACCACGCGCGGGCCATGCAGGACGGGCACGACCGAGCGGCTGCTTCCGCGGCGGCGGCTGAGGCACTGATCAGCTGAGGCTGATGGCCACAGCCGACCTTCAGGTCCTGCCTGCGGCCTTGCGCGCAGCCGTGCGCGCAGCCTTGGCGCGGCGCGCGGCCAGGACCCTGTTCTCCAGCTCCTCGGCCCCCTCTCGAGTCGGTGCCGTCCCGCCCAGCCGGCGGGGCAGCCACCAGAGATCGTGCGGTCCGGCAGGCTTCTGCGGATGGTCGTCCTGGACCTGGGTGAGCAGATCGCTCATCCGGGCGTGCAGATCCAGCATCACCCGGCCGGCCTTTGCGCCCTCGGCTGGCACTAACGGTTGGCCGATCACGATGCTGATCGCCCTGCCACGCCGAAGGCTGTACCGCTTGTCCACTGTGTAGACGCGTTGTCCTCCCCAAACGACCATCGGAACGATGGGTACGCCCGCCTCGATGGCCAAGCGGGAGACTCCGGTCTTGAACTTCTTCAGCTCCCAGGACCGGCTGATCGTGGCCTCGGGGAAAATTCCGACCAATTCGCCGTTTCGCAGCGCGGCGACCGCGTCGGTGAAGGCGGCGGCTCCGGCTTCCCGGTCCACGGGGATGTGGTGCATGCCGCGCATCCATGGGCCGCTGATCCTGCTGGTGAACACCGACTTCTTGGCCATGAACCGAACGAATCGCCCCTGCTTGTAGGCCGCCAGGCCGACGAAGGTGAAGTCGAGGTAGCTGACGTGATTCGACGCGATCACTGCGCCGCCGGAGATCGGAAGGTTCTCCACGCCGCGGACGTCGAAGCGCAGGCGCAGCAACCAGAAGACGCCGAGCATGAACCGATTGACGATCCGGTACGGCAGGTCGCTCATCGTCACCTCCCGCTGTCTGGGCGCCTTCCGAGCACGCTACCGCCGTGCGATCGCGATCAGCGCATCAACCGGTTCGGCTTCCTCGGCGGCGAGATGACCACCTCGGCATTGCAGATCTCCTCGACCCACTTCGCCACGCCAGCGCCGGGTCTTCCTTGTTGGCGAACTGGTGACTACACACAGAGCCGCTACTGAAGTCGGTGGCCTACCGAGGCGTCGGACGTTGCCGCGCGTCACCACAACTGTGTGGCGTACCCCTGCTCCATACTCGCGACCGCCTGCGCCACCGGGATGCGTTCTCGGCGGGCGGCCAGCAGCATCGCCGCTGCCGAGGGCAACTCATCCGGTGCCGGCCAGCTCTCGCGCTGCCACACCTTCGAGCGGATCATGGCCTTGCCGCAATGGATGAAGGCGGTGCGAACCGCGACGCCGACCGCGAGATCGGCGGTGCGGCCTGGGACATCGACGGCTCGCAGGACGGCGGGATCCCGGGTCAGAAATGCCGTGCCGTCGATGCGCAGCGTCTCCCGCATCCCAGGGATCAGGAACAGTAATCCGACCTGTGGGTTGTCCAGGATGTGCCGTAGCCCGTCGATGCGCCGGTTGCCCGTGAGGTCCGCCCACGCAATGCGTTTCGCGTCCAGCACGCGCACGAATCCGGGCGGACCGCCGCGCGGGGTGACCGTTGTGCGCCCAGCCGCGTCGCTGGTGGCCAGCATCGACAGCGGTGACCGGGCAAGGAAGTCCACACAATGCTCGTCGAGTGCGTCGATCTCCTTCTCCCACGCCCGCGGTGGAGGTTCGGGATAACCGTCGCTACGCAGTTCGGCAACGCTGGTCACCAAGTGGGTGAACGGCGCCTCGGGCATCCCCACAGGCTACGCAGTCCAGGCGGTCACGCCAGCGTGAGCTGCTGCGCGGCTTCCTTGTGCGGGGTACCGACCCTCAGCCGGCTGGTAGGGACCTGTGTTGGTGCCCAGTGTCACCGGTTCCAGCCAGCTCCACGGGCATCGCAGTACCTGCAGACCTACTGCTAGGCAGCCGACCGTGGCCAGCCGCAGCGCGGACGTGGCGCCACAAAAGGGTGTTGTGTCCGGCGTACTTTGAGTAAGTTCGGGAGCCCCTCGATGAGATGAGACTCAGGTGAAGATTCGGGCAACCCTTGCGGCATTCGCCTTGGCGGCGGCCGGGCTGATGGTCACGGCAGCACCAGCACAGGCGGTGGAGGACGCAGGGACATTTAGCGGGACGGAGACTTTCACGGACTGTGATGGGGACTACGTCGTCACAAGCAAGTTCTCGGGCGCCTTCGTGATTCAAGATGCGGACCCGTCCACGGATGGCCAGTTCTTCCCGTTTTCGCAGCTGCTCCGGTTCACCGACACCATCACGAACCCCGAAACGGGTGAGTACATAACCGTCAACGGCACGCTCTTTTTCAGAGAGGTGCAGCCCCACTACCTGGGCAA
>JACCQS010000029.1 GCA_013814015.1 Geodermatophilaceae bacterium
TGCTGGTTCAGATCGCACCGGTGATCGTGGCCATTCTCGCGGGCGTCTTCCTGAAGGAGGGCTTCCCGCCCCGGCTGCTCGCGGGCAGCCTCGTGGCGCTGCTCGGCGCGGTCATCATCGCCGCCGGAAGTGGCGCCGAGCGTCGGATCGAACTCACCGGCGTGCTCGTCTGTCTGCTCGCCGGAGTGCTTTACGCCGCAGGGATGGTGGCTCAGAAGCCGGTGCTGCGGACCACCTCGGCGCTGCAGGCCACATGGCTCGGCTGCACCGTCGGGATGGTGGCCTGCCTGCCGTTCACCCCGACACTGGTTACCGAGGTCGGCGAGGCGAGCACCGGCTCGATCCTTGGCCTGATCTACCTCGGTGTCTTTCCGACCGCGATCGCGTTCACCACGTGGGCCTATGCCCTGTCCCGTACGCCGGCCGGCCAACTCGGGGCGACGACCTACCTCGTCCCGGTCGTGGCGGCGGGGATGTCCTGGGTGCTACTGGACGAGGTACCACCGGCTCTGTCCTTCGTCGGGGGGGCTCTGTGCCTGGTCGGCGTTGCCCTCACCCGGATACGTCCACGCCGATCACCCTGACGAACGGGGATCGGGCTGGGCTGCAACGTCGGCGAGCATTGCTGAGACTTGACTGATGGCGGCTCGGCTGGCGTCGAACGCGGCCGGAAGCCTGAAGAACGAGTGGATCATCCCGACCATGCGGACCGCTACGGTCGGCACTCCCGCGTCGGCCAGTGCGGCGGCGTAGGCCTCCCCCTCGTCGCGCAACGGGTCGTACTCGCAGGTCAGCACGAACGCCGGCGGCAATCCCGAGAGGTCCGCTGCGTAGGGCGGGGAGACGTCTGGATCCGAACGGTCCACGCCCTCGGGTGCAAAACAGTCCCAGTAGAACTCCATGCTCCGGGCCAGCAAGCCGTACCCCTCCGCGTTCTCGGTGTACGACGACGCGGCCATGGCCGCGTCGATGACCGGATAGATGAGGGCTTGGAACAAGTAGGGCTGGAGTCCCTGGTCACGGGCCCGGCGGGCGATCACGGCAGCGAGGTGACCGCCGGCGCTGTCGCCGAGCAGGGCGAGTCGGGCACCGTCGACGCCGGGTATCGCGCCGTCACGAAGGGCCGCAGCCACTGACTCGACGTCGTCCATCGGTGCGGGGTAGGGATGCTCCGGCGAGAGCCGGTAGTCCACGGCCACGACCGTCCATCCGGACTGCGCCGCGATACTCCGGCAGGCGGTGTCGTGGGTGTCCAGGTTTCCGCCCACCCAGCCGCCGCCGTGGATGTGGATCACGGCGGGCAAGACGGTCTCGGCCAGGGGCCGATAGATCCGGCACCGCACTCCCCCGACGGCGCGGTCCTCGACGTCCGGGAGTTCCGGACCTGCTCCGGCGAACCGGGTGATCGCAATCGAAGCTTCCCGCATCTGTTCGACCGTGGGGTTGACGGCCGACGGGGGCGGCTGGGCGTCGAGGTAGGCGCGGGCCTGGGGATGCAGCGGCATGAAACCTAGGGTGTCAGGCGATGGAGGTCGGCAGCGAAGCGGTTCTGGGCGTCGATGGCTGCCGGGGCGGCTGGATCGGCGCACTGGTCCGGGGTCGCTCGGTGGAGTGGCTGAAATTGGGTGACGCGGCGGCGATCCTGGCCGCGGACGCCGCAGTCATCGCGATCGACATCCCGATCGGCCTGTCCGAGCCGGGCCCCGGTTTTCGGCGAGGCGCCGATCTCGAGGCACGAGAGTTTCTGCGACCGTGGTCGGCGTCGAACGCGGTCTTCTTGACTCCAATACGTCAGGTTCTCAGCGTTGACACCTATGCCGAAGCCAACGCTCTGAGCAGTCAACTCATCGGCAAAGGCTTGGCCAAGCAGACCTGGAACATCACCGATCGGATCGCCGCGGTGGACGAGGCACTTGGCGATCCTCCGGATTCGCGGGTCATCGAGGTCCATCCCGAGGTCTCCTTCCGGCTGCTCGACAAGGGAATCGACACCTCGAAGCGAACCGCCCGCGGGGTGGGGCAGCGAATCTCGGCGCTTTCGTCCTGCTTCGACATGACCTGCGCGCTGGGCGATGTCCCCGCCGGCCCAGGCCTCGACGACTGTCTCGATGCCTGCGCCGCAGCTTGGTCCGCGCAACGGTGGCAACTCGGCACTGCCCGGGTCTTCGGTCTCGCCAAGAACGGACGGGCGCCGACCGATGCGCGAGACCGCCCCATGCGCATCATCGGCTGAATCCCGGGCTGGCTCGTCGTGGCCGGCGGTCTGAGCGGGAGCAAGTGCGGCAGCAACGGAGTCGGGGCCTTTGGTCGGCTCGCGTCGTCGGCCGGGAACGCCGCCTCTACACCGGCCCACCCCGTACCGCGATCGAGATCCGGGACGGCGGCTGCACCTAGCCCGGCTGCAGGGCGGCGCGGCTCACCGAAGGCGACAGCACACGAGCATCGCAGCGAGCAACGAGCAAGCAGCGCAGCGAGCGCGGAGCCGAGCAATGTCATGGACCCAGGTTCATCACCTGATCCCTGGGCACCAGGCGGCCGCACCGACCAGACAAACGGCGGCCTGTTCTGCTGGCACCACCACCGCGAAATCGAACAAGGCC
>JACCQS010000036.1 GCA_013814015.1 Geodermatophilaceae bacterium
CTGCTGCGCTACGAGGACTTCGTCGCCGATCCTGAGCCCGAGTTCCGGAAAGTGGTGGCCTTCTTGGGCATCCCGGCCTCGGTCGATGACCTCCGTTTCCTGCGTGGCAACGAAGTCGATCTTGTCGGTGACCACGGGATCTGGGGCAATCCCATGCGCCTGCAGACCGGTCCGCAGAACATCCGCTTGGACGAGGAATGGCGACGCAGCATGCGGCCGAGCATCAAGCTGAAAGTGACTGCCCTCAGCCTGCCGGGTTTGCTGCGCTACGGCTATCACCCGGGGGATGTGGGCGGCGCCACCGGCGGGGGGTGAGCGTCAGGACCCCAGCAAGGCGGCGGCGTGGCGACCCGCAGCGGCCGCGGCCAGGAAATACCAGCGGTCCTCCTCCAGGCCGCGGCCCATCGTGGACAGCCGCACCGGGCTGTCGACCAACGCGTTCAACAATCCATGATCCGAGACATAGATGACTCGGTTGCGCTCGGGTTGGGCGGCGAGGTCGTCTTCGACCTGTGCCGCGAGAGTGGCCGGGAGCCCCTCAGGCAACGGAAGGTCCAGGCCAGACAGCGCGACCCGACCGAAGGCGGTCAGCGAATGGTGCGAGACGCCACGATGCCGTGAGCGGGGGTCCGCGTCGCTGATCCGCAGGGCGCCCACGGGTAGGCCCTCCAAGAGAGCGACGGCATTGGCGGTTTCGCCGGCTGCCATCCCCGAGAAACCCCAGGTGGTGCCAGTTCCGAGGTTGCCCGGTCCTTGCGTCACGATCGCGATATCGGCTCCGAGCACATGCTTGGCGGCCAGCAGTCCGGTGTGCACTGTCACCGCCTCCAGATCACCGCCGACCGCCTGGCCCACGGTCACCGTTCCGACCAGCTGGCTGGAAAGGGCAGACAGGGTGCGGGAGAACCAGGCGACCAGGGCCCCCCCGTCGGTCATGACGTAGGCAACCTTGATCGTGGGCCCGTCGAGGTGAATTCCGGCCAGAATGGCAGGCAGAGCTGAGTGCAGGTCTGCGATCACCACCGGCATGCCGTCAAGGGACTCGGCATCACGAAGGATCTGATGATGCGGGGAATCCTGTTCGTCGACGCCCAACACGGTGGCCTGGGTGGGAAGGTAGCGGCCTTTGACCAGGTGGCCGCGAGCGCCTGGGTCGGCCGGTAGCCGCGACGGGATGGCAACGACAAGTGCGTACCCCCCTGTCCCGAGTCCAAGATTCAACGCAGTGGTGTTCAACACCACTGCGTCGCCGGCTTGCGGTCGCCCGACGAGCCGCGGGTAGGCAAGCGCGCGAATCGTCTGATCCTCGACATGCACCTGGAGCTCGAGTGCGCCGTTCCACTCGGGGCCGGTAGAGGCCACCGTCCCGACGCGCCAAGCAATCACGGGGCGCGACGTTATCCGAATCGCAGAACTCGGTTAGCGTTGCGTCGTGTCCACCCGTCGTCCAGAGCGCCTGGTGAACCTCGTGATCTGCCTGCTGGCCACCCGGCATTACCTCACCGCCGAGCAGATCCGCCGGGCTGTCCCGGGCTATGAGGCCGACGACGGCACCGACCGGGCGAAGGAAGCCTTCAAGCGGATGTTCGAACGGGACAAGGCGGAGCTGCGCGAGATCGGCGTCCCGCTTCAGACCGGTCGGACGTCGGCCTTCGACGACGAGGACGGATACCGGATCACCAGAGACGCCTATGAACTCCCGCCCATATCCTTGGCCGCCGACGAGGCAGCGGCTGTGGGTCTGGCCGTCCGGCTGTGGCACTCCGCCGCCCTGGCTGGAGCTGCCGAGGGTGCGCTGCACAAGCTGCGGGCTGCCGGTGTGAGCCTCGACGAGCACGCCGCCGTACCCCTCGAACCCCGACTTGACTCCGGCGAACCGGCGTTCGGGGTGTGCTTCGCCGCCGCTGCTGATCGGCGCGAATTGCGCTTCGACTACCGACGTCCAGACGGATCGGAGCCGACTCCGCGCCGCATCCATCCCTGGGGGGTCGTGGCCAGACGTGGCCGGTGGTACGTCGCCGGCCATGACCTCGGTCGAGAAGCGCCCCGGGCCTTCCGACTCAGCCGGTTCGCCGGTCGGCCCAAGGCCGTCGGTCCGGCTGGGGCCTTCGAGCGCCCCGAGGATCTGGATCTGGTGGCCATGGTCGCCTCGGTCACACCCGCCAGCGAGGTCACCGCGCGGATCCGGGTACGTGCGGGCGCCGCCGAAGGGCTGCGTCGGGCAGGTAAGGCATCGGCCGACGATCCCGATCTGATCGAGGTCCCGCTCTCCGACCTCCAAGCTCTGGCTGACCGGGTCACCAGCTTTGGCGTCGACGCGTTCGTGGAGGAACCGGCAGCGCTTCGCGAGGCGGTCATCCGACGGCTGTCGCGCCTTGCCGCGATGTCGCAGGCGCCGGCCGAGGAGAATTCATGAGCGCGAGCGCGGATCGGGTGCCCCGCCTGCTGGCGCTCATCCCGTACCTCCAGGCTCATCCCGACATCGAGATCAGCTCTGCCGCCGGAGATTTCGGTATCAGCGCGGATGAACTACGCGAGGACCTCAATCTGCTCTGGATGTGCGGACTGCCCGGCCACGGCCCGGGAGACCTGATCGACCTTTCCTTCGACGACGACGATCACGTCGCGGTGACTTTCGATGCCGGGATGAGCCGCCCGTTGCGGCTGACCACCCACGAGGCGGTCGCTCTGATCGTGGCATTGAGAACCTTGGCTGCCACACCTGGACTGATCGAACAAGAGGCGGTCAGCCGGGCGCTGGCCAAGATCGAGGATGCCGCGGGTGCGCAGGCCCAGGCAGCCGCGGCCGTGACCGTGGCCGTCGACGGGCAGGACGCTCGGTTGGCAATACTGCGTCGTGCGCTGAAGGCCGCCCAGGCAGTCCGGTTGACCTACTATTCCGCCGGCCGCGACGCACGCACCGAGCGGACCGTCGATCCCATGCGGTTGCTCCTGGTCGACGGACACTGGTACCTCGAGGCCTGGTGCCGCCGGGCTGAAGGGGTCCGGATGTTCCGTCTGGATCGGATCGAGGAACTGGGCCAGCTCGACGAGCCGTCCCGTCCGCCTCGCGACGTCGCCCCCCGCGACATCTCCGGCGGACTCTTCCTGCCCTCACCGGAGGACATCGAGGTCCGTCTGCGGTTGCTGCCCTGGGCTCGCTGGGTCGCGGACTACTACCCGTGCCAGAGCGTGGCCGAGGACGGCGACGGCCTGTTGGTCACCCTCCGCTCCACCGAGACGACGTGGGTACGGCGTTTGGTGGCAGGGCTGGGAGGCGCTGCGCAGGTCCTGGACCCCCCGGCGCTCGCGGCCGAGATCGCTCAGGCGGCGCGGCAGGCACTGGCAGCCTACGACACGCCCGCGGCCGGCACGGCGATGGCCTAGGTTGATCCCATGACGCAGATCGTCTGGATCGTCGTCGGGACCGGAGCGCTGCTACTGCTCGCGGTACTCGGGTACGGCCTGTTCGGGCACTTGAAACGATTGCGTGATGCCCTCGGCGACGCGCAGGCCGCGGTGGCGCCACAGGTCCAAGCGCTGACCCAAGGGATCCGCAGGGCACAGACGCTGCGAATGCAGGACGGAACCGAAACGACACGGGGCCTCGGCCGACACGCGTAGACTCGGTCCACCACTGCTAAGAGGAGAACCATGGGACTCGGACCACTCGAGATCGCGTTGATCGTGCTCGCCATTCTGCTGTTGTTCGGCTATAAGAAATTGCCGGACGCCTCGCGCTCACTGGGTCGTTCGATGCGCATCTTCAAGGGCGAGATGAAGGGCATGAAGGACGACGACGTTCGTACCAAGGCCGAGGCCGAGACCGTCCGTGGTCAGCTCCCACCCACCTCGCCGACCGTGCCCGGACCGGATCCGGTAGTGGCTTCGCCGCCGGCCACCGCAGAGGGCCAACAGCACAAGCCGTACCCGGAGTACGAGACGCCGCGCTGAACCGATCCGCACGACTCGCCCGTACGGCCGATCTGCCACCCAGTACCGCGCCAACCGTCCGTTGACCAGCCCGTCGAGCAGGGAGCCCTGATCCGGTGACCGGCCCGGCGAAACGCCGTTTTCCCGCCCGCCTTCGACGATGGCGTCAGCGGGACAATGCGGCGGCGACGATGAGCTTGGTCTCGCATCTGCGGGAGTTGCGCAACCGCCTGGTCAAGGCGTTCCTGTTCATCTTCGTCGGCGCCGTCGCGACGTTCCTCTGGTACAACAACGGGCTGCTCGACTTCATCAAGGCCCCCTACTGCGATCTGCCCAGCGACCTGCGTTTCAGCGTGGAAGGGCAGGAGTGCACGCTGATAGTCACCGATGTCCTCGGTGGGTTCCTGCTGCGCCTGAAGGTCTCGTTCATCGGCGGAATCATCCTGTCCTCGCCGTTCTGGCTCTACCAGCTGTGGGCCTTCGTAACCCCAGGGCTCAAGCGCAACGAGAAGCGCTACACGGTGGTCTTCGTGGGCCTGTCCTCGCTGCTGTTCGCCGGCGGGACCGTACTGGCCTACGTCACCCTGCGAAATGGGTTGAAGCTCCTGCTCAGCATCGCCGGAGAGGGGGTCACCCCGCTGCTCACCGCGCCGGAGTACGTCGGCTTCGTCGTGCTCCTGCTGGTGGCCTTCGGCATCTCATTTCAAGTGCCCTTGGTCGCGCTGATGCTCAACTTCGTCGGCGTGTTGTCCTACCAGCTCATGGCCAGGAGCCGGCGATGGGCGTTCTTCCTGACCTTGGTCTTCGCCGCATTCATCACCCCCACCCAAGACCCGTTCACCATGCTGGCCATGGGGGGTCCGATGATCCTGCTCTTCGAAGCGGCCATCCAGGTCGCCCGCCTGGTGGACAAGCGGCGCGCCAGGCGCGACGCGATCGCCGGCTACCACGACCTCGACGACGACGAGGCCTCGCCTCTGGATGCCTCGCCATCCAGGCTCGACGAGCCGCCAGAGCTCGAATCGCCCGCACCGACGGACTCGATGCCGGCGGCGTCGGAAGAGCGCCTCGGTCCCGAGGATCGGCGCGACGGGGAATCAGGTCGTGGCTCAGAACCAACCCGATGACTGATGTCGTCGGGCAGCGGGATCACGTTGTTGGTCAATCCGCACGCGGGACGCGGCGATGCCACCGTGACCGCCCAGCGAGTAGCCACGGTCCTGCTCGATCGCGGCATACTCGTCGCGATCCGATCAGCGGACTCAGTCCCTGGTACGCGCGCCATTGCGGCCGAGGCGGTGCAGCGGGGCGACGTCGCCGTCGTGGTGATCGGCGGCGATGGGCTTTGCCACCTCGTCATCCAGGAGCTGGCCAGGACCCCGACCGCGCTGGGCATCGTGGCGGCCGGCACCGGGAATGACTTCGCTGCCGCGTTGGGCCTTCCAGGCGACATGTCGCAGGCCGCGACCGTCGTCGCAGATGCACTTGAGCGCGGAGACCTCCGCACCGTCGATCTCGGGCGCAGCGGCCAGCGGTGGTGGGCCACTGTCCTGTGCGCGGGCTTCGACTCAGCCGTCAACGATCGAGCGAACCGGATGCGCTGGCCGCATGGCCCGCGCCGCTACGACCTCGCCCTGCTCGCCGAACTGGCCAGGCTCCGCGCCGTAGAGATGACCATCGAGATGGACGACCAGCCGGTGGAGGTCCTCGCGACTCTGGTGGCGATCGGGAACACCTCAACCTACGGCGGGGGTATTCCGATCTGTCCCCGGGCTGATCCGCAGGATGGCCTGCTCGACCTCACCGTTGTCGGTCAGGTCAGCCGTGCGCGGCTGATCCGGGTTACGCCGACCCTGCGCCGTGGCGAGCACCTGGCTCATCCGGCCGTGACCACCTACCGTGCTCGGTCGATCTCCCTGCGCAGCACCGCGATTCCCGCTGTCACCGCCTACGCCGATGGCGAGCCGATCTCAGCGCTCCCGGTGACCGCAACCTGCCAGCCGGGGGCATTGCGCATCCTGCAGACAGCAGCTGAACATCGGGCGCCATAGCCTTGCGGGTGTGGCCAGCCATGCGGACAACCATGCCCGGGCGCGACGACGGGCGGCCTACCCGCAGCTCACCGAGTTCGCCGCTGAGATCGGCTTCGACCTGGACCCATTTCAGATCGAGGGCTGCCAGGCGCTGGAAGAGGGACACGGAGCACTGATCGCCGCACCCACTGGAGCCGGCAAGACGGTGGTGGGCGAGTTCGCCGTACACCTGGCTCTGCATGCCGGCCGAAAGTGCTTCTACACCACCCCGATCAAGGCACTGTCCAACCAGAAATACAACGATCTGGTACGCCGGCACGGCCGACAACGAGTCGGCCTGTTGACCGGTGACCGTACGGAGAACGGCGACGCACCGATCGTGGTGATGACCACTGAGGTGCTTCGCAACATGCTCTACACCGGCTCCGACGCCCTCACCGGCTTGGGCTTCGTCGTCATGGACGAGGTGCACTACCTGGCCGATCGCTTCCGCGGGGCCGTGTGGGAGGAGGTGATCATCCACCTGCCGGAATCCGTTGCCCTGGTCTCGCTCTCGGCCACGGTGAGCAACGCGGAGGAGTTCGGCGCATGGCTGGTCGCCGTACGAGGCAACACCGCGATCGTGGTCAGCGACGATCGGCCGGTACCCCTGTGGCAGCACATGATGGTCGGCACCCGGCTGTTCGACCTGTTCGCCACCCATCGCCGCTCGGACGGCACGGCAGCCCCGTCGATGAACCCGCATCTCCAACAAGCCGTGCGACATGCCCAGACCGGACTCTGGTCGGCCGAGACCCGAGGACGAGGGTCCGGTCGTGACCGAGTCCGCGGCGGAGGTTACGAACGACGCCAACCATGGCGACCGCCACATCGTGCGGATGTCCTCGCCCGGCTGGACCGCGACGGTCTGTTGCCGGCGATTACCTTCATCTTCAGCCGGGCCGCCTGTGACGCAGCCGTCAGCCAGGTCGTGCGCAGCGGACAAAGGCTGACCACCGACGAGGAACGCGAGCAGATCACCGAGATCGTTTCCGGGCACTGCGCGGGGCTTCCGGACGAGGATCTGGCCATTCTCGGCTACTGGGAGTGGGTCGAGGCACTGCGGGCCGGGATCGCTGCTCACCACGCCGGACTCATCCCGGCATTCAAGGAGACCGTGGAGGAGCTATTCGTCCGGGGTCTGGTCAAGGCGGTGTTCGCGACGGAGACACTGGCACTGGGCATCAACATGCCAGCCAGATCCGTGGTGCTGGAGCGACTGACGAAGTGGAACGGTGACCGACACGCCCCGCTGACCGCGGGGGAGTACACCCAGCTGACCGGCCGGGCCGGGCGACGTGGGATCGACATCGACGGACATGCGGTCGTTGCGTGGTCACCGGAACTCGACGCTGCGGCGGTCGGCGGCCTGGCCTCGACGCGTACGTACCCGCTGCGGTCCTCCTTCGCCCCGTCGTACAACATGGCCGCCAACCTGGTCTCCCAACTCGGCCGGAGCGCCGCTCGCGACCTTCTGGGGTATTCCTTCGCCCAGTTCCAGGCCGACCGTGATGTGGTCGGCCTGCACCGGCGGGTCACCAGCAACGAAAAGACCCTTGCTGACTTCACGGCCGAGATGGCCTGCGACTACGGAGATTTTCGCTCCTACGACGCGCTGCGAATGGAGTTGAGCCGACGCGAGGCTGATCTGGCCCGGGCCGGAGCACAGCTGCGGCGCGCCGATGCCATCCGGGCCCTGGCGGAACTGCGGATCGGAGACGTCATCCGAGTACCGCACGGCCGTCGACAGGGTCTGGCCGTGGTCCTCGATCCCGGCGTCTCGCCGTTGTCCGATCCGCGCCCGCTCGTCCTGACCGAGCAACGCTGGACAGGCCGGTTGAGCGGCGCCGACTTCCCGGTGCCCGCGCAGCCGTTGGCCCGAATCAGGGTGCCCAAGAACTTCAACCACCGCAGCCCGGTGGCTCGCCGCGATCTCGCGTCCAGTCTGCGAACCGCCCGTACCGAGTCCGGTCTCGGCGCTCGCCAGATCAGCACACGGCGGCGACAGGGAGCCGCGAACGATGCAGAGATCGCGCGGCTTCGAGCCGAGCTTCGAGCCCATCCCTGTCATTCATGTCCGGACCGCGAGGAACACGCGCGCTGGGCGCGCCGGTGGAGTCAGCTGAACAGGGAGACCGACGCCGTCAGGGCTCGGATCGAGGAGCGCACCGGTTCCATCGCCCGATCCTTTGATCGCATCTGTGAGCTGCTCGAACATCTCGGCTATCTGACCGGCAAGGCCCCGCCGGACGCGTTGTCGCACGCCGGTCGCGGACTCACCCGGATCTGGAGCGAGACCGACCTGGCCACCGCCGAGTGCCTACGGGAGGGCACCTTCGACGGGCTTGGGCCGGCCGAGCTCGCCGCCTGTGTCTCCGCCTTGGTCTACGAGGCGAGACGGGACCTGGTGGCTGTGTGGTCTCCGCCCACACCACTGGTCGGCGACCGGCTGGCCGACCTGCAGGAAGTCACGGACCGACTTCGCGCTCTCGAATCGGAGTACGGACTGTCATTGACTCGGGAGCTGGATCCGGGCCTGGCCGGCGCGACGCTGCGGTGGGCGCGGGGAGAGTCGCTGGATCGGGTGCTGCGCTCGGCGCGGGAGGAAGGAACCGAGTTGACCGGTGGGGACTTCGTCCGGTGGATGCGTCAGCTCATCGACGTGCTCGGACAGCTCGCCCGGGTTGGCGACCTCTCGGGCCGTGGTACGGGCGCGGCTCCCGCCGATCGCGGGGTCGCCGGTGTGGCGGCGCGCGCCGTCACTGCCCTACGTCGTGGCGTGGTGGAAGCGGGAGATCCGGCGGTAGTACACAATGTGTGAGCCCCACGTGCCGGAACCGATCCGATCAGAGGAGCATTGATGACCAACCCACCGCAGGGCGGTGGCGAGCAGCCGAACGGGTCCTCCGATTCCGCGCAGCCGCCTTCCGATCAGCATTCGGGTTGGGGTCAGCCGCCGCCTCCGGACAAGCCGGCCGAGCAGCCCGAGAGATCCGAGCGACCCGAACAGGCGCCGCCGCCGCCGGGTCAGGGCTCCTCGGCATCCGGCTGGGGACAGGCTCCACCGCCCGCGTCCAGGAATCAGTCCGGATCCGGGTGGAGCCAGCAGCCCACCCCGCAGACTCCGGCTGCTGCCTCGCCCCCGTCTGCACCGAGCAGCCCCCCCGTGTCCTCTGGCTGGGGACAGCCGCCGACCTCGAGCCCGGCAGCGGGTTCCTACTCACCTGAGCAGTCTTCTTCCTCGGGCTGGGGGCAGTCGTCCACCCCGCCCAGTCCGCCTGCTCCATCGAGCCAACCAAGCCCCCCGGTCAGCCCGACCGGTGGGACTGGCCCGTTGTTCGGTTCCCCCCCGCCAGTGACCGGCGAGCATGGATCTGCCTCCTCAGCCCAGCAGTCTTCATCGCAATGGGGCCAGCAGTCCCGCTCCGATCAGCAGAGCGCCTCGAGCTGGGGTGCGGGAGCCGCCGCAGGGGGTGCGCCTGCCTCCGGGTACTCCGGAACAGCCGCGCCCACCCAACAGTTCGGCGTCGGTGGTTCCACCGCCGGTCAGAGCCCACCGGCCAGCACGTACGGCAGCGAATACCCGACGCAGCAGTACGGCGGCGGTCAGTCCTTGGCTTCGGGTCACGGCGCAGCGCCCGGTCCTGGCCCCGGTGGCTACGGCGGCCAGCAGGGCCAGCAGTACGGAAGTCAGGCAGCATACGGCGCACCCCAGGCTCAGCCGGGTTACGCCGCCCCGTACGGCGGAGTCGGCGCGGGACAGCCGTCCTATGGTGCGCAGCCGGGGTACGGGGCCGCGCAGCAGGGGGGTTATCCCGGCCAGCAGGGCCAAGGGCAGGGCTATGGCACCGGATATCCCTCCGCCCCGGCCAAGAAGCGCAACACCGGACTGATCGTGGCCCTCGCCGTGGTCGCGGTTCTGATCCTGGCCGCAGCGATCCTGCTGCCGACCGTCGTACTCGCGAAGACCGTGCTCGACCCGGCTGCGGTGGAAACCGATGTGGCGGCTCAGTTCCAGGACCAGGAGGGAGTCAGCGTCGAGCTGACCTGCCCCGCCGACATGGAGGTCGAGGTCGCAAGCACGTACGAATGCACCGGCATGACCGAGGACTCCGAGGATGTCACCGTGACCATCGAGATCAGCGACGAGGACGGCAACTACACCTGGCAGGAACGCCAGTGACCAGGAACGCCAGCAACCGGGCGGCCTCAGGGCCAGGCCAGTGCCTCGCGAAGCCGGTTGAGCGCTGACTGCAGGCCCCACCGGGTGCCGAGTTGCGCGAGTCGGTCCGGGTCTGCCGGTGCGCTCGGTAGCTGAGTTGTCAGCTCCGGCAGCGGGCAGTCGCGCCGTACCAGCACGACAAGGTGTGCGACGGCGAGGTAGTCCACCGCCGCCGCGAGCTTGCGCAGTACACCTGCGGTCAGCGCGCCGGTGGGCGTGGCCCGACCGCGAGCGGCGTCGAGAATGCCGTCCACCGAGCCATATGCCGTGATGAGCGCGGCTGCGGTCTTGTCGCCGATTCCCTTGACACCCGGCAATCCGTCGCTGGGGTCACCGCGCAGCACGGCGTAGTCGGCGTACCCCTGCCCGGGAATGCCGTACTTCGCGGCGATCCATGCCTCGTCCACGGTCTCCAGGTTGCCCAGGCCCTTCGCTGTGTACAGGACGCGGATCGGTTGATCGTCTCGAACGAGCTGGAAGAGATCCCGGTCGCCGGTGACGATTTCGACCGTACCCTTGGCCCGGGTGGCCAACGTGCCGATCACGTCGTCGGCTTCGAAGCCAGCTGAGCCGACGCGGCAGATGCCCGCGGCTTCGAGCAGGTCGGCGATGATCGGCACCTGATGGCCCAGTCCGTCGGGAGTGTCGCCGAGTTCGGGTTCGTTGTCCACGACCCGGTGCGACTTGTACGACGGAATGGCATCGACCCTGAACGCCGGACGCCAATCGTCGTCCCAACAGGCGACCAGGTCGGTGGGGCGTCGGGTGCGGACCAGGGTGGCGATCGCGTCGAGAAACCCCCGAGCCGCATTCACCGGGATCCCGTCCGGTGAGACCACCGTGTCGGGTACGCCGTAGAAGGTCCGGAAGTAGAGGCTGGCCGAGTCCAGCAGCATCAGGCTCACAGCATCGGACTGTAGGGGGCCGATTAGGCTTCTGGAGTGACCACCACCTCCACGGCTGCTGCTGATCGACTCGGCCGCGCCCAACGTGCCGTCGCGGAGGCCGGCTGGGGGGCAGTGCTGTTGTCCGCGGGCACGGACCTGCGGTACTTGACCGGCTACAACGCCCATGTGTCCGAGCGACTGACCTGTCTCGTCGTTCCGGCTGATGGCGAGCCGGTTCTGGTCATACCCGAGCTCGAAGCTCCCATGGTCGAGGCCGCCGGCGCCACCACTGAGCTGCGGCCCTGGGCGGAGACCGAGAACCCGTTCGCCATCGTGGCCGGGCAACTCCGGAAGACAAGCGCGGCGGGCACCGTCGGTATCGGAAACCGGATGTGGGCCGAGCATGTCTCCCAACTCCTCTCGGCAGCTGGCAACCCATGGGAATTGGCCGGACCGCTGATGGCCCAGCTGCGGATGCGTAAGGACGCGGCTGAAGCAGCCGCCCTGCTGGAAGCCGGGGAGGCCATTGACCGGGTCCACGCCCGGATGGGCCAGTGGCTACGCCCGGGACGTACCGAACGCGAGGTGGGCCGCGACATCGCTGAAGCGATCGTCACCGAAGGCCACGAGCATGCCGAGTTCATCATCGTCGGCTCCGGCCCGAACGCCGCCAGCCCGCATCACCTACTCTCCGATCGGGTCATCGACGCCGGCGACGTCGTCGTCGTTGACATCGGCGGGATCACCGAGGCCGGATACTGCTCGGACTCGACGCGGACCTATATCGCCGGCGGAGTGGTGTCTTCGGAGGTGGCCGACTTCTACGCCGTCCTGCAGGCCGCCCAGGTTGCCGCCTGCCAGGCCGTCGCTCCAGGGATTCCGGCCGAGGACATAGACGCAACCGCTCGGAACATCATCGACGAGGCCGGGTACGGCCCGAACTTCATCCATCGAACGGGCCACGGGATCGGCCTGGACGTCCACGAGGATCCCTACATCGTGTCCGGCAACAACCTGCCGATCGAGGCAGGAATGGCCTTCTCCATCGAGCCAGGTATCTATTTCCCCGGCCGTTACGGCGCCCGGATCGAGGACATCGTTCTCTGCACGACCGAGGGCGTGCGGCGACTCAACACCGGCAGCCGCGACCTGATCAGCCTGGGAGCCTGACGTGCCGGTGTCTCGAACCCTGCCCAGTGACGAGGCCCGGGCACTGCTGGACCTGACCGGCGATCTCGCCGCCCGAGAACTGCGCCCCCGAGTCGCAATTGACGAGCAGGCCGGTCGCTTTCCACGAGATGCCTTCTCCACCCTGGGACAAGCGGGTCTGCTCGGCCTGCCCTTTGCCCAGGAGTACGGCGGCGGCGCCCAGCCCTACGAGGTCTACCTCCAGGTCGTCGAGGAACTGGCCGGTGCCTGGCTCGCGGTCGGCCTCGGCGTCAGCGTGCACACGCTGTCGGCCTTTCCGGTCGCCGCGTTCGGCACTGATCAGCAGAAAGCAGAGTTCCTGCCCGCCATGGTGGGCGGGGATCGGCTCGGTGCGTACTGCTTGTCAGAGACCAACTCAGGCAGCGACGCAGCAGCGCTGGTGACCAGCGCGGTGCGCGAGGGCGACGACTACCGCATCCGCGGAACCAAGGCGTGGGTCACGCACGGCGGGGTCGCCGACTACTACAGCGTCTTCCTGCGCACCGGCGGTCCCGGGGCCGCCGGCATCTCGACCGTGCTCGTCGAGGCTGCAACGCCCGGGGTATCGCCGCAACCCCCCGAGCACAAGATGGGAATGGCCTCCTCGCCGACCGCGCAGATCGTCTTCGACGACGCCGTCGTACCCGTGACCCGCCGCATCGGCGAGGAGGGCCAAGGCTTCCGAATCGCCTTGGCAGCTCTGGACGGTGGGCGATTGGGCATCGCCGCCTGCGCAGTCGGGGTGGCTCAGGCCGCACTTGACTACGCGGTCGCCTACGCAGAGGAGCGCAAGCAGTTCAATCGGGCGATCATCGACTTTCAGGGCCTGGGCTTCTTGCTCGCCGACATGGCCACTCAGGTGGCCGCAGCTCGCGCCCTCTACCTCGACGCCGCCCGTCGCCGCGACGCCGGACAGCCCTACGGCGCAATGGCAGCCATGGCGAAACTGTTCGCGACCGACATGGTCATGCGGGTCACCACCGACGCGGTTCAGGTCCTTGGCGGCGCGGGATACGTAGAGGATCATCCGGCCGAGCGCTGGATGCGTGAGGCCAAGGTGCTGCAGATCGTCGAGGGAACCAATCAGGTGCAGCGCCTGGTGATCGCGCGAGCCCTCTCACCGGCGAAGGTCGCCAAGAGCAGTAGGCACTGATGCCCGGCGGCCGCGCGTGAGCGACCTGCAGAAGGTCGACCGCGAACTGCTGGTCGCCCTGATCCGCGACGGTCGAATGAGCCTGACCGACCTCGCCGAACAGGTCGGGCTGTCGGTGTCGGCGGTGCATCAGCGGGTACGGCGCCTGGAGAAGCAAGGCTTGATCACCGGATACGTGGCGCAGGTGCGGCCCGACCTGGTCGGTCTTGCGCTGACCGCTTTCGTCTCCATCACGCCGACCGATTCCGCGGCGCCCGACGACGCTCCTGAGCGGCTGGCCCACCTCGAGGCCGTCGAGGCCTGTCATTCGGTTGCTGGGGAGGAGAGCTACATCCTCAAGGTTCGAGTGGCCAGTCCGGAAAAGCTGGAAATCCTGCTGCAAGAGATCCGGGCAGCGGCCGGCGTGTCCACTCGTACGACCGTCGTCCTTTCCACGCCGTACGAACACCGACCGCTGCCCCTATGAGTTCCCCAGCCGTAGTCGAGGAGGAACTGACGGGGCCAAGAGTCTCTGCCGAGCGCATCATTTTCAGCCTTGTCGACCCCGATCACGTGCTGGCCGGCGTACGACTGGCGCCGGCGTTATCCACCACGACGCCGCTTGACTTCCGGCGTACGCGGTCCGGATGGGCCCTGAACTTCCGCAGACCACCGGTTGCGCGAATGGAGTACAAGCTCACCCTCGCCCACTCCGATGGCGGATCCGAAGACATCGTCGATCCGACCAATCCGCTGACCGCACCAGGAGCCTTCGGGGACAAGTCGGTGATCCTGTTTCCCGGATACAGCGAGCCGGCATGGATGAACTCGGTTGCTGTCGCCGGGGCACTCACCCCGCTCAGCATCCCCACCCTCGGACTCGGTGGACCGGTGGAGGCGATGCTGTGGTCGCCGAGAAATTCGACGCCGGACCGACCGATGCCATTGCTGGTTGCCAACGACGGCCCGGAGTACGCAGAGCTGGCCGACCTGACGCGTTTCGCCGGTGCGCTGATCGGCGCCGGCCGGCTGCCGGAGTTTCGGATGGCCCTGTTGGCACCGGGCGCCCGTAACGAGTGGTACTCGGCCAAGAACGCCTACACCCGAGCCCTGGTGGACGCAGTTCTTCCGGCCGTCGCCGACGCCGTGGCCGTCGAAGGTCCGGTGGTCGGTATGGGCTCGAGCCTCGGTGCATTGGCGATGCTGCATGCACATCGTCTGCATCCCAACGTTTTCGGCGGTCTGTTCCTGCAGTCCGGGTCGTTCTTCGACGTTCGGCTCGATCCGCAGGAACGCGACTTCGCCAGGTTCACCCGACTCACTCGATTCGTCCTTGCCACTCGACGACCAGCAGCCGATCCACAGCCCATTCCGGTCGTGCTGACCTGCGGCTCCGCCGAGGAGAATCTCGGCAACAACCGGCAGATGACCGGTGCGCTCCTGGCCCAGGGGTATCCGGCGCGGATGGTCGAGGTCCCGGATGCGCACAATTTCATCGCGTGGCGCGACGCTCTGGATCCTGCGCTCACAGATCTGCTCACAACCGTATGGTCGCCCGCATGACCAGACGCGACGAAGTGCAGGTGTCGGCTCCCTCGCTCGGCGGCGCAGGAACGTTGGTCGTGCACGGTCACTACGGCAGGCCGTTCCTGGTCATGGCCTCCGAGCAGGGTCGGGCGGTCGACTTCGAGAACAACGGCATGGTCGAGGCCGCACGCGACTTGCTCGATGCTGGTCGGGCGAAGCTGTTCTGCATCGATGCCCACGACGCCGCCACCTGGTCCAACGATGAGCTTCCGCTCGAGGAGCGAGCCCGTCGGCATCAGGGCTTCGAAGCCTGGATTCTCGACGAGATCGTGCCGCTGATCGACGCCGACTGCGGGGGGCGCCAGGACATCGCCACGGTCGGCGTCTCGATGGGCGCCTTCCACGCCGTACTGCTGTCTCTGCGGCGTGCCGATCTGTTCCCGCTGGCCATCGGGTTGTCCGGCAACTATGACCCATCCTCGTGGAACGGCTGGGGCGCACGAGGTGACGACGCGTACTTCTACAACCCCACGGACTTCATTCCGCATCTCGAGGGTGAGCACCTCGATTGGCTGCGGTCGCGACTGTCGGTGCAGCTTGTCGTCGGCCAGGGGCAGTGGGAGGACACCACCGGCTCGCTGGCCTCGACGCGGCACCTGGCCGGCCTGTTGCAGCACAAGGGCATCCGCTGCGAACTCGATGAATGGGGGCACGACGTCCCGCACGACTGGCCGTCCTGGCGGCGACAACTGTCCCACCACCTGCCACGGTTCTGCTAGACCTTGCCCATGAGCCAGCCCGACACGAAGCATCTGATCGGTCTGTTGCTGGGCGCGGAGGAGGACTGGCCGCGGGCATTCGAAGAACTCCTTGCCAGGGTTGGCCCGATCCGTACCATCGACGGCGCCGCCCACGACGTCTCGGTGCAGCGCCTGACGATCGAGCCGTTCGACCTGCGCCAGGACGTCCACCCCGACCTGGTCATCGACCGCCTGGCGTACTGGTACTACCACCCTCGGGAGTGGCTGAAGAAGGCG
>JACCQS010000046.1 GCA_013814015.1 Geodermatophilaceae bacterium
CCTACGTCGGACCCGGCACGGTCTTCCCACCGTTTCCCGACCCGCCGCCTGGCTTCGTCACGCACATCACGCCGACCCGGATCAGTGGCGTCGGCCCCTGGACCGAGTAGCAGCCGGCCCAGCAGGGACGTAAGTGACGAATCGGTCTGCCCGAGTCGCGAATGACCCCGAAAAGCCAGTTGTCGTCATAGCTGGTCGGCGCTGACCTCGACCTCGCCGCCGACACTGGACACCACGGTTTCGTACACCGCCAACACCCGTTCGGAGACCACCGGCCAGTCGTAGTCCTGGACCGCGAGCCACCCTGCCTGGACCAATTCTTTTCGTCGACCAGCATCACCGAGGAGCTGAGAAATTGCGGCAGCCAACGCAGTTGGGCTACCGCGGCGTACCAGGATCCCCGCGGCGCCGTCGTTCAGGACGCGCCGGAAAGCGTCGAGATCACTGGCCACGATCGCGGCACCCGCTGCCATCGCCTCGACCAGGATCACCCCGAAGCTCTCCCCACCCAGGTTGGGAGCGCAGTAGATGTCGATCGAAGCGAGCAGCCGAGCCTTGTCGCCCTCTGAGATCTCGCCCAGCAGCGTGACCCGGTCGGCCAGGACGTCGGGCAGCTCATCGAGAAAATCGGATTCGTCCCCGCGGCCGGCGACGAGCAGCCGTAGATCCGGATGCTCGGGTGCTATCTGGGCCAGCGCATCGAGCAGAACGGGCAGCCCCTTGCGCGGTTCGTCGAAGCGGCCCAGAAACCCGATCGTCATACCCGCTCGCGGATATCCTGGTAGCGGCGCCGCGGAGGCGAAACGAGCGACATCGACGCCGTTCGGGATCACAATGGCGTCACCGCCGAGATGCTCGACCTGTACCCGACGGGCCAGGTCCGACACCGCGATGCGTCCCGAGATCCGCTCCATGAACGGCTGCAGGACACCCTGTACCGCGGCCAGCCAGCGGGACCGGACGGTGGCCGCGTGAAAGGTCGCCACGATCGGCCCCTTCGCCAGCACGCAGGTCAACAGCGACAGGCTCGGCGCCGATGGCTCGTGCACGTGCAGGATGTCGAAGTGCCCGTCCCGCAACCAGCGGCGCACCCTTGCTGCGGCCACGGGTCCGAACTGCAACCGAGCCACCGATCCGTTGTAGCGAATGGGGACTGCGCGTCCGGCGCAGGTCACGTACGGCGGCAGCTCGTCCTCGTCGTTGGCCGGGGTGAGCACCGCAACGTCATGGCCGAGCGCAAGCAGGGTCTGGGCGAGATCGCGTACGTGGTACTGCACACCGCCAGGGATGTCCCACGTGTACGGGCACACCAAGCCGATCCTCATCGCAGCCAGGAAATCGTCGAGGCTGGTTCGTGATGCTGCTGCCACAGCCGCTGCATCATGTGCCAGTCCTGTGGCGCCGCCGCGATGCCGACGGCGAACTGATCCACAACCCCTTGCATGACATGGGTGACCTTGTCGCGCAAGCGCTTCGGCGCGTCGGGACCGTCCAGGACCACCTCGGGTGAGAAGTGCAGGTTCCAGTCGTCACCGGCGAACCCAGCAACGGACGGGATCAGGGCCGCACCGGTCTGGAGAGCCAGCAGCGCGGGTCCCGGCGGGACCGTGATCGTCTCACCGAAGAAGGACACGGGCACTCCGCGGCTGCCCAGATCACGTTCACACAGCAGGCAGATTGTTCCCCCCGAACGCAGGGTGGCCGCCAACAACCCGGCCGGCGGGCGGTCCCCCCCGGTCAGCGGCAGAACCACCATGCCGAGCGACTCGCGGTACACCTGGAACCGCTGATACAGCGACTCCGGTCGCAGCCGTTCAGCCACCACGGTCAGCGGTGGACCGAACCGGGCGAGATAGGCCACCGCGGCGGCGTCCCAGTTGCCGGTGTGTGGCAGCGCGCAGATCACTCCCCGGCCACTTGCCCGGACATCCTCGAGATGCGACCAGCCGGACATGCGGGTTCGGCCGGCCACCACCTCAGGGCGCACCGTCGGCATCCAGAAGACCTCACGGAAGTACCGCGCATAGGAGCGCAACGCGCGTCGGGTCAGCGCATCGAGATCGGAGTCGTCGAGCTCAGATCCGACCACTCGTCGCAGGTTGGCTCGCAGCCGGTCAACTCCGGCCCCGCCTCGGCGCCAACTCAGATCGGCAACGCCGTCGAAGATGGCGCGGGCGGGTCGAGTGTCCAGGGCCCGTCCCGAACGCCACCCGAGGTCGAAGCCAACAGCCGCCGCGCGTTCAGCCAGGCTGAGCTCAGCCACCGGCGGCCTCCTGCGCCGCCTCCGTA
>JACCQS010000060.1 GCA_013814015.1 Geodermatophilaceae bacterium
GCCTTGTCGTCTCCGCTCAGGGACGAGCCGCTGGCCACAGGGAAGTCGCCCCTCGTGCCCACCCTCTCCATCATCCGGTCGATGAGCGGCGCGGCCTCAAGCCACTTGTCGCTGATGGCCTGCTCGCTCAAAGGTTGCGCCATTCGTCCTCCGGGTTCGAGTTACTCAAGTCGTACCTATCACCTGCACAGCCACCGCGCTGGAACTCGCTCGTGGCCCAGAAACCATCCGCTCATCGGCAGTTGAGGGCGTTCCTGTGCACGATCAGGCTCCGTCGTACCGAAGCACGATCGACCACCGGGTTCGCAGGCTTCGCCGGGGCATGCAAGTGATAGAAAGTTCTAGCCATGATCCTCCCGAAGGTCCGAGACCCTCGCTTCGTGACGATCCGCCGTGGCGGGACCCTCACCGATTCAGATCACCAGCTTCTGGCTCTTTGGGCGGCATCGTGCGCGGAGCACGTCCTTGACCTGTTCGAGTCGGCTCAGCCTGAGGACCCACGACCGCGTCAGGCGATCGAGCATGCCCGTGCTTGGGTGCGGGGGGAGGTCAAGATGATGCAAGCTCGCGCGGCGGGCGGCCATGCAATGGGCGCGGCCAGAGACCTGCGTGGAGCAGCACGGCATGCTGCATACGCTGCGGGCCAAGCCGGGGCCGTCGCGCACGTCGCTGCGCACGAACTTGGTGCTGCTGCCTATGCGATCAAGGCTGCACGTGCTGCTTCGCCGGAGGGCGAGGCCGCAGGCCGACTCGAGTGCCGGTGGCAGCGTGACCAGCTGCCGGAGCCGATTCGCGAGCTGGTACGTGACGACCAGCGGTTGCGGAACAACATCTGCTGGTCAGTGTTTGGCTGCTGAGCGCGCTTCGAGGCGCCAGCACCGCCCACAAGCCGATCCCCTAGCTGGGACGGGAATGGGGGCGTGTTCTCCGGCAACGTCGGAGATACCCGGGCCTTCGGCCGAGGAGGGAACTTTTGTATGGACGTCGGCGCTGCTGGTTCATCGCGCAGCCGGGCGGGACGCGAGCAGACCGTCCACGGCGGCGCCGAGCTCGGCGGGGAGCCAGCGATGGTCCACCTCGACGTGCGGTCCGCGTCGCGGCGGTTGGACGATGCCGAGGTGGCCGGCGTGGACCTCGAAGACCTCGCCGTTAACGCCTGCGGATTCGTCGGAGCACAACCAGACGACGAGCGGCGACGCGTTCGCCGGGTCGACGGGATCGAACCGGTCTGGTGTCGGCGCGGCGGCGAGACCGGCGTCGAGACTGATCGTCATGCGAGTGCGCGCGAACGGTGCGATGACGTTGACGCACACGCCATCGCGCGCGAGCTCGATGGCTGCGGTACGGCCCAGTAGCACGATTCCCGCCTTCGCGGCGTTGTAGTTCGTCCGTCCCGCGTCGCCCCAGATGCCGGCGGTTGAAGCGGTGAGCACGACCCGTCCGCCGGTGCTGTCGCCGGTCTGTTCGGCGACGGCGCGCCAGTGCCGGGCGGCGTGGTGCAGCGGGGCGGCGTGTCCCTTCAGGTGAGTCGTGATCACGGAATCCCAGTTCGACTCGGACATGTCGACCAGGTCCCGGTCGAGGAGCGTTCCGGCGTTACAGACCAGCCCGTCGAGGCGGCCGAACGCGTCCACCGCGCCGCGGATGAGGCACTGCGCGCCCGTCCACGTTGCGACGTCGTCGGTGCTGGCGATCGCGCGACCACCCGACCGGCCGATCTCGTCGACGACGGCGGCAGCCGGGCAGCCATCGGGCGCGGACCCATCGAGGGTGACGCCGAGGTCGTTGACCACCACGGTGGCGCCCTCCGCGGCCAGCGCGAGGGCGTGTGCCCGTCCGAGCCCGCGACCACCACCGGTGACGATCACCACGCGGCCCTCGCAGAGCCGCCCGTTCATCGAGGTCCTTCCGCGGTGGCTGAGGCCGATCGGAAGGCGTCGGCGTGCTCGGCGACCCACTGTTGGAAGCTGTGCGCAGGCCGGCCAGTCACCTGACGGACCGTCGGCAGCACGGTGTAGGCGACCTGCGGCGGGTCCGCCCCGTAGGCGATGACGTCGTCGATGACCTGGTCGCGGAGTCCCGACGCGCGCATCTGCTCGCGCACCTGCTCCGGACTCAGCTCGACGAACCGGATGTCCCGGCCGATGGCATCCCCAATCACGCGTGCGGCCTGGACCGGGGTCAGCGCCTGCGGGCCGGTCGGTGTGTAGGTCCGCCCGGAGTGACCGTCCTCGACGAGTGCGGCCGCAACGACGGCGCCGACATCCGCTTCGTCGACGATGGCGTGCGGCTGCTCGGCGAACGGCGCACGCACCACCCCCTCGGACCGGATCGACTCCGCCCAGCCCAACTTGTTGGACATCAACTCCACAGGTCTGACATGGGTCCATGCCAAGCCCGAGGCCGCGACCGCCTCTAGCACGGCGAGCTCGTCCTCAGTCCCGGTCAGCACCGTGACACGGCGTACGCCTGCATCGACGGCCCGGGCCACGACCTCCTCCGCAGTGTGCAACGGTGCGTAGTCGTCACCGCCGATGCTGATTAGATGCATTGCCGTGACCCCGGTCATGGCTCGGCCGAGTGTGTCGGGTGCCTTGAGGTCACCGCTGACGGCCTCGACTCGTTCTGGCAGCCTCTTGCTGGTCGAGTTGCGGGTGAGCGCGCGCACCGGCTCGCCGCCGCGCCGAACAAGGCAGTCGACGACGTGGCGGCCGATGTTCCCGGTCGCACCGGTTACGAGGATGGTCATCGCAGCCTCCCGAGAGTCGGTAGTTACGTTCCACACCGTATCGTAACATGTCCGGTAGCCTAAGGTGATGGAGTCGAGCAGCCAGAGGTCCGCCGCTCCGAAGCACGGGGGTCGCCCGCGCGATCCGCAGATCGATGCAGCGGTGTTGGAGGCGACGTTCGCCGTGCTCGAAGAGACGGGATATGCCCATCTCACCCTCGAGGAGATCGCTCGCCGCGCGGAGACCACGAAGCCGGCGATCTATCGGCGCTGGCCAAGTCGCCAGCACCTGGTGCTCGCCGCTCTCGCAGCGCGCCTCACCGCGGCACGCACACCGAATACTGGGTGCACCCTCTGCGACCTTAACGAGGGGATCAACGTCTTCATCGCGACGTTCCAGCAAATCCGCCCCGACGTGCTCGGCCCGCTGCTCGCGGACTGCGCCGCCGACACCACCCTTCGCGGTGTCTTCATGGCCACACTGTTCGACCCGCCTCGGGCAGCGGTGGCCACCATGCTGGACCGCGCCGCAGCACGTGGTGACATCCGTTTCGACATCGATTGTGGCCTGATCCTCGACATGCTCGGGTCGCTAGTGCACTATCGCGCCTTGTTCGGCCATGCCCCCACCACCGAGGCGGAGGTCGAGCGCGCCGTGGAGGCGCTCATGGGCGGCGTGGCCACCGACTATCCGGCGCTGCTCGAGCACAGCCTCCGGATGGCCGGCCATCCCGAGGCCCACGCCGCCCACACCTGACTTCTCAGCGGGCAGCCCAGACCAACTGAGGTGTCCCGCAAGACGTTTCTCATACGGGACTCGAGGCACGGTGTCGGGATCCCTTGACCAGTGCCATATAGAGTGACGGATCCAAACCGACACCGACGGACTCTTTGCCGTTGACGACCTGAGGGGGTGAGTCTCATTTTCACTGTCCGAACGACTGAAAGGCAGTTTCATGGAACTCACCGCGACCACCACCTTTGCCTCTGCTGACGACGGCACCCGTCTCGCCGCCCATCAACTCGGCGACGGACCCCCACTCGTATGTCTCCCCGGCGGTCCGATGCTGGACGCCGACTACCTCGGCGATCTGGGCGGGT
>JACCQS010000100.1 GCA_013814015.1 Geodermatophilaceae bacterium
GGCTACTACAGCTTCCGCAAACGTCCGGTGGTCCAGACCTGGAGCGGATTCTCCGAGCAGCCCACCGCCGGAGATGCCCGCGACGTGGCCGCTGCGCTGATCAAGGCGTTCAGCGCCGGGGTCGACGACGAGGGCGATGACGCGGGGGAAGACGGCATCTTCGGAGTTGACGAGATTCATCTCGTACACACGCGGTTCGTGTCCATGCTCGTACAGGAGGCGACCGCCAACCGCATTGCACCGCTGGTCGTGGAGGAGGTCGACTTCGCCGAGGACGAGTCGAGCAAGGTGTCCGAGCAACAGCCCTCCTACGAGTTCGAGCCCGACCCCGAGACCCTGCTCGATGCGCTGCTGCCGACCTACGTGACCAGCCGGATCTATGCGGCACTGCTTGAATCGGCAGCCTCGGAGTCCGCTGCTCGTCGCCGGGCGATGAAGGCGGCCACGGACAATGCCGATGAGTTGATCCGCGGGCTCACCCGTGATGTCAACCAGGCGCGACAGGCCCAGATCACCCAAGAGATCAGTGAGATCGTCGGCGGTGCCGATGCTCTCGTATCCGTAGGAAGCGACGAATAATGGCCACGAGCTCTGCCCCCACCACGTCCGCGGCACCAGAAACGACCGAGTCCGAGGCGGGTTCGGCCGGTATGGCCGGCCGAGTAGTACGCATCATCGGGCCAGTCGTCGACGTCGAGTTCCCGCGCGAGTCGGTGCCTCCGCTGTTCCAGGCGTTGCACGCTGAGATCGAGTTGGAGTCGGTCCGCAAGCGGTTGACCTTGGAGGTCGCCCAGCATCTCGGCGACAATCTGGTTCGTACGGTCTCGATGCAGCCCACCGACGGCTTGGTCCGAGGCTCGGAGGTCACCGACACCGGCTCGTCGATCTCGGTGCCGGTGGGCGACCAGGTCAAGGGCCACGTCTTCAACACCCTGGGGCAGTGCCTGGACGACCCGGACCTGAAGTTCGAGGGGGAGCGCTGGTCGATCCACCGCCGCCCGCCTCCCTTCGACCAGCTCGAGGGCAAGACCGAGATGCTGGAGACCGGCATCAAGGTCATCGACCTGCTCACCCCGTACGTCACGGGCGGGAAGATCGGCCTGTTCGGCGGGGCCGGCGTGGGCAAGACCGTGCTGATCCAGGAGATGATCCGCCGGGTCGCCAAGAACTTCGGTGGGACGTCGGTCTTCGCCGGGGTCGGTGAGCGCACCCGTGAGGGCAACGACCTGATCACCGAGATGACCGAGGCCGGCGTCATCCAGGACACCGCGCTGGTCTTCGGTCAGATGGATGAGCCGCCGGGTACTCGGATGCGGGTCGCGCTCTCGGCGTTGACCATGGCCGAGTACTTCCGCGACGAGCAGAACCAGGACGTGCTGCTGTTCATCGACAACATCTTCCGGTTCACGCAGGCGGGGTCGGAGGTGTCCACCCTGCTCGGCCGGATGCCGTCGGCGGTGGGCTACCAGCCGACGTTGGCCGACGAGATGGGTGAACTGCAGGAGCGGATCACCTCGACCAAGGGCCGTTCGATCACCTCGATGCAGGCCGTGTACGTGCCCGCCGACGACTACACCGACCCGGCACCGGCCACGACGTTCGCGCACCTCGATGCCACCACGGAGCTCTCCCGGTCGGTGTTCTCCAAGGGCATCTTCCCGGCGGTGGACCCGCTGACCTCGACCTCGCGGATCCTCGCTGCGCAGTACATCGGCGATGAGCACTACCGGGTCGCTCAGGAGGTCAAGCGGATCCTGCAGCGATACCAGGAGTTGCAGGACATCATCGCGATCCTCGGTATCGACGAGCTCTCCGAGGAGGACAAGGTTCTCGTCGGCCGGGCTCGACGGATCGAGCGCTTCCTGTCCCAGAACATGTACGCCGCAGAACAGTTCACCGGTCAGCCGGGCTCGTTCCTGTCCGTCGGCGATACGGTCGAGGCCTTCGACAAGGTGGCCAAGGGCGAGTACGACCATCTGCCCGAGCAGGCCTTCTATCTCTGTGGCGGATTAGACGATGTCGAGGCCAAAGGCAAGGAACTGGGCGGCGAGAAGCCCACCCGAAGGTCCTCGGAGAAGGCGACCGACTCCTCGACCGACGAGGCGACCGAGGACTCAGCCGAGGACTCGTCGGACGAGGACGTTGCCGAGGCGCCGTCGGATGAGCCAGCCGAAGACGTTGCCGATGACGTGTCGGATTCCTCGAACAAGAACGTTGCCGATGAGCCTGACGAGGATTCGTCGAGCCAGGAGAAGTCCGATGGGCCGGCTGAGGTCGACTCTGACGAGCCGTCCGACGAGCCGTCCGACAAGTCGACCGACAAGTCCTAGCCTGGACCACTCCCGAGGAGAACCGTGCCCCTGAACGTCGAACTGGTAGCCGTGGAGCGCCAGATCTGGTCGGGTGAGGCCAACATGGTCATTGCTCGCACCACCGAAGGCGAGCTGGGCATCCTGCCTGGACATATCCCGCTGCTCGGACAGCTCGCCGAGGGCGGGATCGTACGGATCCTCCAGGAATCTGACGAGGAACTGGTCGTGGTCGCGCACGGTGGTTTTCTGTCGGTGACCGAGCGGGGTGTTTCGATCCTGGCCGACGTCGCGGAGTTCGCTTCGGAGATCGACGTCGCCCGCGCCCAGAAGGCATTGGAGAGTGCGCGGGCCGCCGACGAGGACGACGATGATGCCCACGCTGCGGCCAGGCGTGCGGAGTCGCGGCTGCTCGCGGCCGGGGAATCGGTCTAGGCAGCAAGCCATGCCGGGCGGGGGGTGGTGGCGAGCATGACGATCACCGGCAAGATCATTGCCGCCTCGCTCCTGCTCCTGCTCCTTGTTCTGCTCGTCGTCGGCTTCGTCGTCCGCCGTTCACTACTGCTGCGCGGCATCGGCGCCGTGGAGATCTGGATCAAACTCTCCCCGCGGCGATGGTCGCTCGGCGTTGGTTGGTTCGACGGCGACGAGCTGTCCTGGTACCGCGTCTTCTCACTGTCGCCACGCCCGGCCCGCGTACTGGTACGCGGCCGGCTTCAGGTGCTGGAGCGACGCCAACTGAGTGAGCGGGACGCCATCGTGCTGCCGAGAAAAATGGTCATCCTGGCCTGTCAGACCCCGGAACGCACCGAGCAGGTGGCGATGAGTGCCGGGGCCGTGAACGGCTTGCTGTCCTGGTTGGAGGCATCGCCACCCGGCTATCCGATCCACGACATCACAGCCGGCTGATCAGCGAGTGATCTGACTGTCGGCTTCGGCTGCGTTGGCCCGTGGCTTCCACAGGACGTCGCCGTCCGGGTTCGCGATCCGGGCCAGGATGAACAGGAGGTCCGAGAGCCGGTTGAGGTAGCGCGCGCAGGCCTGATTTGTCCGGTCGCCATCTGCCTCGATCAGCATCCAGGTGCTGCGTTCGGCCCGCCGACTGACCGTACGTGCATGGTGCAGCAATGCAGCGCCCGCGGTGCCTCCGGGGAGGATGAAACTGTCCAACTTGGCCAACCGCCCGTTGAACTCGTCGCAGTGCTTCTCCAGCCGAGTCACGTAGTCCTCGGAGATCCGGATCGGCGGGTAGGGCGGATCCGCGATAACCGGTGTACACAGATCCGCGCCTACGTCGAAGAGATCGTTCTGTACGGCGAGCAGCACCGCGCGTACCTCGGCGGGCAGGTGACCAAGGGCCAGCGCTATACCGATGACCGAATTGGCCTCGTCCACATCGGCGTAGGCGGCCAGCCGTACATCGGTCTTTGCTACGTCGGACATGTCGCCGAGCTTGGTCGATCCCTTGTCGCCGGTCTTGGTATAGATGCGGGTCAACCGGACACTCATGACTGACACGCTAGCGTGGATGGCTTGAGTTCTCGCATCGGCGGGCGCGACGATCGCAAGGGGAGTGTGTGAATACCTTCGCCGTCAACGGTGGCGCTCGCCTCGTCGGGACCGCCACGGTGACCGGGGCCAAGAACAGCGCTCTCAAGCTCATGGCCGCGGCGTTGCTGGCCGAAGGAACCAGCACCATCTCCGCCGTGCCCGAGATCGCCGACGTGGCGATCATGGGCGAGGTGTTGCGCCGACTGGGCTGTGACGTCGAGCTGGATCATGGCCAGGAGTCAGGCGCGGGATCGGCTCGAATCGGCGTACCGCAACGCTTGGGCACCGAGACCGACTACGAGCTCGTGCGCCGGATGCGCGCGGCCATCTGCGTCCTGGGGCCCCTGCTGGCGCGTTGCGGACGGGCGACGGTACCGCTGCCGGGCGGGGACAACATCGGCTCGCGAGGTTTGGACCTGCACATCGCCGGACTGCACCGCCTCGGTGCCGACATCCGCAACGAGCACGGCTTCCTGATCGCCACCGCCGATGCTCTCGTGGGTGCCACGGTATGGCTGGACTTTCCGAGCGTCGGGGCCACCGAGAACCTGCTCATGGCCGGCGTCCTGGCCAAGGGCACCACCGTCATCGACAATGCCGCGCGGGAACCAGAGATCGCCGATCTGGTCTCCATGCTGGTGGCCATGGGCGCAAAGATCGATGGGGCAGGGACCTCCACGCTGGAGATCGTCGGCGTCGAAGGCCTGCAGCCGGTGCAGCACACGACGGTGCCTGACCGAGTCGTGGCGGGCACACTGGCCTACGGCGCGGTGATGACCGGGGGGGACGTCCTCATCCGTAACGGCCGTACGCACCACCTGGACGTACCGCTGGGCAAGCTCACTGATGCCGGCGCCGAGGTGACCAGTATCGACGGAGGCTTCCGCATCGTGATGGACCGGCGACCGAGAGCCGTGGACATCGTCACGCTGCCCTATCCCGGGTTCCCGACCGATCTGCAGCCGATGGCGGTCGGGCTGGCTGCGGTCAGCGAGGGATCTTCGTTGATCACCGAGAACGTCTTCGAGGCCAGGTTCATGTTCGTCAACGAGCTCGTCCGGCTGGGTGCTGAGGTACAAGTCGACGGGCATCACGTCGTGGTTCGCGGCCACGAGCGGTTGTCCAGCGCTCCGGTCGAGGCGCACGACATCCGGGCCGGGGCAGGTTTGGTGTTGGCCGGGCTGGTCGCCGACGGGCGTACCGAGGTCAGCGGCGGGCACCACATCGTCCGCGGTTATCCCGACTTCGCCGGCCAGCTCCGCGCCCTCGGCGCCGATGTCACGCTGAACACCACCCCCGACGCCTGAGCGCATTCGCCGTCCCTCCCGCACGTTATGCGCATAACGTCCCCCGGATCGAGCGGATTTCCGCACGTTATGCGCACAACGTCCCCCTTATTGGCCGCCGCATGGTGCTCAATCCGCATAAGCCGGAGCCGATCGTTGGCAGTGCCGTGTGGACAAGCTCTGCGGTGCACTACCCGATTGCGGCACGCTTCCAGGGTGGCCGCTCTCCGAATTCCGCCGCCGCTCCGCGAACGACCGTTCCGGGCGCGGGATGCTTTGTCTGACGGACTGGTCAGCCGACGCCGGCTGCTGGGTCCGGAATTCCAGCGGGTTCTGCATGGTGTGTACGTGGTTGCTGGGACCAGCATTGACCACGGCGTTCGCTGTCAGGCGGCAAGGCTCGTGCTCCCACCGGAGTCCGTTCTCACCGGCCACTCGGCAGCATGGTGGTACGGAGTTCCGTTTGCCCGAGATGACGCTGTGGTCATGGTGGCTCGTCCTCCGGGTACCCGCGTCGATGGTCCGCGCGGCATCAAGGTGCACCGCACGCCGGTCCAAGTCGAGGACCTTGCGATTGTGGATGGGATGCGAGTGACATCGCCGGTCCGAGCCGCTTGGGACGTCAGCACGCTGGCTCAGCCTGCGCCAGCTCTGGCTATCGTCGACGGGCTGCTGCATCGAGGAGTGCTCACCGCCAACGCGCTCGACCTTCGCCTGGCGTGCGGCGCAGGCACATGGGGGGTCACCCGGGCTCGGGAGATCTTCAACCTTGCTGACGGTCGCAGCGAATCACCGTCGGAGACGCAAGTGCGCTTGACCATGCACCGGGGAGGTATCCTACCGCCGGTGCTTCAGTTCGAGGTACGTGTCGGAGGGAAGTTCGTCGCACGGGTGGATTTCGCGTGGCCGGAGCGCAGAGTGATTCTTGAGTATGACGGTGCTCATCATGCCGAAGTTCTGCAGATGGGACGCGACCGGCGACGGCTTAACGAACTGGTGAACGCAGGATGGGTCGTCCTCCATGCCACCGCTGCGGATCTGCGAGATCCGACCGTGCTGCTGCGCTCCCTGCGCTCAGCCCTAGCACGACCGGCTGCCTAGGCGACGCCGCCCAAGTGGAGCGAGCGCCGATCGCGGAGGTTATGTGCATAACGTCCCTCGAATGGGCCCGCTTTCCGGACGTTATGCACATAACGTGCGGCAATTTGAGGTCAGGATTCAGATGGGGAACCGTCCTCGTCGTGTTGGGCGAGAAAGCGTTCTACCTGCGCACCGATGTCTTCGGCGGACAGCGCGGACAGTTCGGCGATACCGGTGTCGCCGTCCTCGGTGGTCAACGCGTCGAACTGACGTTCCAGCGTGGAGACCACCCGGGCGATCTCGTCATTGCCGGCCAACTGCTCGTCGGCCGCTGCCACTACTCGAGTTCCAGCCTCGATCAGGTCGCCCAGCGGCAGCGACAAACCGGTGGCGGCAGCCGTTGCCTCCAGCAGGGCCGCCGAGGCCGCCGGGTAGTCGGATTCGGCCAGGTAGTACGGCACGTGTGCGGCGAAGCCGAAGCCGTCGTGCCCGGCCGCCCCGAGCCGGATCTCGAAGAGCGCTCCGAGACTCGCGGGTACGGCGACCTTGCCGCGCCACAGGTTGGCGCCGCTGACCAAGCCGGACCGAGTGGCGTGCGAGGTCACGGTTACCGGGCGGGTGTGCGGCATCGCCATCGGAATGCCGAGCAGGCCCACGCTGCGCTGAACCTCGAAGCGCGTCACCAGATCCAGCATCGCCTCGGTGAAGCGGTCCCAGAGAAAGTCGGGCTCGGGGCCGGCCAGGAGCAGGAAACTGATTCCTCCGGAGTCGGTCATCCGGTAGAGAACGAGTTCTGGTGCGACATAGTCCTCGTAGTGGTCCTCGTTGAAAGTCAGCCGTGGTCGACGGCTGCGGTAGTCGATGAGCACGTCGTGATCGAAGCGGACCACCACCTCGTGCTCGAGGCTGTCCAACAGTTGGCTCACCGCGAGACTCACCGCTGAGCCGGCATCGATGAAGCCCGGGATCGCTTGGACCAGGGTCGCTGCAGTCAGCAAGTCTGCGCCCGTTTCGAGGCGATAGAGATCTCCCGGCTCGATGCTCACGAGAGGATGCCCGGGTCGATGCCGTTCCGGCTGCTTGCGGTCATGGACGGCAACGCTTTCATGCGTCGCTGATCTGGCCGAACCCGAGGGCCAGCGGACGAGCTCGTGGGACATCATCGACGAAGACGAGGACATCGACATGAGTGGCGTCCCGGGGCTGGACCGTCGAACGGATTCCGGCATCGGACAGGACGGCGCGCAACGCCAACGCCGACTCTCGGGTGCCCGTTGTAGCAACCGAGCGGAGCAGTCCCTGCGCAGGCGAGGAGGAAGCGTTGCTGCGCGCCGGCGGAAAGGCCCAGCGGATGAAGATGATCAGTACGACAACGACGGCCACAGCTGCGACCGGCCCAACCGCATAGTGCAGGCTGCCCGCATCGACCGGCACGCCGACCACCTCCTGTCACCCCGTACGCCAGCCTTGCGCACGTACCGCTTCAGTCTGCCACTGCCGCGGACACGACCGGCGGCGCACGATAGCCAACCGACATCGCCGATCAGCTGCACCACCCGAACCGCGTCCTAGACTTCGGCCATGCCCTACCCGTCCAGTCCCGGGAATCGGGACCGGCCGTGGGTGATTCGGACCTACGCCGGGCACTCGTCGGCCAAGGAGTCCAACGCCCTCTATCGGCGCAATCTCGACAAGGGTCAGACCGGCCTCTCGGTGGCCTTCGATCTGCCCACCCAGACCGGCTACGACGCGGACAGCGAGCTGGCGGCGGGCGAGGTCGGCAAGGTGGGGGTGCCGATCGCGCACCTCGGTGACATGCGGGCGTTGTTCGACGGCATTCCGCTGGCCACGATGAACACGTCGATGACGATCAACGCCACCGCGATGTGGCTACTGGCCCTCTACGAGGTGGTCGCCGAGGAACAGGCGACAGCCGAGGGCGACGACCCGGCCGACGCGGTCAAAGCACTCACCGGCACCACGCAGAACGACATCATCAAGGAGTATCTCTCCCGCGGCACCTATATCTTCCCGCCCGAGCCCTCGCTGCGGCTGATCACCGACATGGTCGCCTACACCGTCACCAAGATGCCGAAGTGGAACCCGACCAACATCTGCAGCTATCACCTGCAGGAGGCCGGAGCCACGCCGGTGCAGGAGATCGCGTACGCCATGAGCACGGCCATGGCGGTGCTCGATGCCGTACGGGACTCCGGCCAGGTGCCATCAGACCGTTTCGGCGATGTCGTCGCCAGGATCTCCTTCTTTGTCAACGCCGGCGTGCGCTTCGTGGAGGAGATGTGCAAGATGCGCGCCTTCACCCAGCTCTGGGACGAGCTGACCCTCGAGCGCTACGGCGTCACCGATCCCCGACAACGCAGGTTCCGGTACGGCGTACAGGTCAACTCGTTGGGGCTGACCGAGGCGCAGCCCGAGAACAACGTCCAGCGGATCGTGCTCGAGATGCTCGCGGTCACTCTGTCCCGGGACTCCCGGGCGCGCGCGGTGCAGCTGCCGGCCTGGAACGAGGCACTCGGACTGCCCCGACCCTGGGATCAGCAGTGGGCGCTGCGGATGCAGCAGGTGCTGGCTTTCGAGACCGACCTGCTGGACTACGAGGACCTGTTCACCGGCTCGGTCGTGGTCGAGCAGAAGGTAGCCGATCTCATCGTCGGCGCCAAGGCCGAGATCGCCAGGATCGAGGAGATGGGTGGCGCCGTCGCCGCGGTCGAGTCCGGCTACATGAAGAGTGAGATGGTCGCCTCCCTGGCTCAGCGTAGGGCTCGTATCGAGAGCGGTGAGGACGTCGTCGTGGGCGTCAACAGGTTCGAGTCCACCGAGGACAACCCGCTGTTGGCCGATCTGGACACGGCGATCATGACCGTCGATCCCGCTGTCGAGCGGGCGGCCAAGGAGTCCCTGGTCGCCTGGCGAACGGAGCGCGATGCCGAGAAGGTCGCCCACTGCCTGGAAGCACTGCGCGAGGCCGCGAAGGGTCCGGAGAACTTGATGGTCGCCACGGTTGCCTGCGCGCGGGCCGGGGTGACGACGGGGGAGTGGGCCGGCCTGTTGCGTGAGGTCTTCGGTGAGTATCGCGCTCCCACCGGCGTGTCAGCCGCTCCGAGTGGTGCCGCGCCCAGCGAGGCGATGACCGCTGTACGCGACCGCGTCCGCGAGACCGGCGAGCAGATCGGCTCCAGGCTGCGGATGCTGGTCGGCAAGCCGGGACTCGACGGGCATTCCAACGGTGCCGAACAGATCGCCGTACGCGCCCGCGATGCCGGCTTCGAGGTGATCTATCAGGGGATTCGCCTGACGCCGGCCCAGATCGTCGCGACTGCGGTCGAGGAGGACGTGCACGTGGTGGGGCTCTCGGTGCTGTCCGGTTCCCATCTTCAGGTAGTTCCGGCTGTCGTCGAGGGTTTGCGAGCGGAGGGGCTCGACGACGTACCGGTCGTGGTCGGCGGGATCGTGCCGGACGTCGATGCACGGCGGCTTCGCGGGCTCGGCGTCGCAAGAGTGTTCACCCCCAAGGACTTCGGGATCAACGACATCATGGACGAGATCGTCACGGTGATCCGCGAGGCGCACTCCCTCGACTGAGTGAGCCTCCACGGGTTGTCCCGGTCTCAACCGCCGACGGCCTTGCGGACTGCCACCTCGGCCACGGCGTAGCACCGAGCCTCATTCACGCCGGCGGCATCCTCCGTGGTCATGGCGATCTCGATCAGGTCCGAGCCGAGGCGCACGAGAACCACGATCGCGTCCATCGCTACCGGCAAGGTCGCGTCGGACACCGTGTTCAATGGCTCGCGGTAGAAGAATGCGTACTCCTCGCCGATCCCGTAGCGCAGCCCACTGGTGGCTACCCGTATCCCGAAATCAGGGATTTCTGAACATCGCGACGCCTGAAACACCAAGGTGCGCAAGGCTCCTGAGGCGACAGTCGCGTCCGAATGCATCCAAACTAGCTCGCTGATCTCGGCCCCCTGAACCCCGAAGTCGGTCGACGGAGTGCCGCCGGCCGCCGAGGTCGAGCCCGGTTGACCCACACTGGTCCCGCAGAGGACGGGGATCGCCGAACGCGCACTCAGGACGCTGAACTGCCGAGTCACGTTCTCTCCCAACGCGGCGAGGTCCTCGG
>JACCQS010000080.1 GCA_013814015.1 Geodermatophilaceae bacterium
GGATCACGTTCAGCGCGATGCCGCCGTGCGGGGCGATCTCCTCGGTCTGGTGTTCGCGCATCAACTCGGTGGACCGCTTGACCACCCGGTCGATCCCGGTGGTGCCCACGAACATGTGGTGGGCCTCCTCCTTGAGCATGAACTCACACGTCCGTGACAGCGGGTCGAACGCGCTCTCCTTCAAAGTGCCGAGCTGGTACTTGCCATCCCGGTCGGTGAAGTAGGTGAACATGAAGAATGACAACCAGTCCGGGGTCTCCTCGTTGAAGGCGCCCAGGATGCGCGGCGAGTCCTCGCTGCCGGAGTTGCGAATCAGCAGGGCATCGGCCTCGTCGCGTCCCTCGCGTCCGAAGTAGGCGTGCAAGAGATAGACCATCGCCCAGAGATGGCGGCCCTCTTCGACGTTGACCTGGAACAGGTTTCGCAGGTCGTACAGGCTGGGCGCGGTCAGCCCGAGCCGGCGCTGCTGCTCGACCGAGGCGGGCTCGGTGTCGCCCTGGATCACGATCAGGCGCTGCAGCTCGGCGCGGTACTCACCGGGCACCTGCTGCCAGACGTCTTCGCCCTTGCTGGCACCGAACGCGATCTTGCGCTCCTGGTCACGCTCGGAAAGAAATACGCCCCAACGGTATTCGGGCAGCGCGACGTGGTCGAAGTGCGCCCAGCCCTCTCGACCGACGGCGACCGCCGTACGGAGGTAGACGTCGCTGGTGTCCAGGGTGGGGCCCATCTCGGCCCACCAGTTGAGGAAGGCCGGTTGCCATGCCTCGAGTGCGCGCTGCAACCGGCGATCGCCGGCGAGGTCGACGTTGTTGGGGATCCGCTCGGTGTAGTCGATGGACTGACTCATGTTCTGGTCACACTCGCTTCCGGTCGAAGGTGGCGCGTTGGCCGGTCCCGTAGCGCCGCAACGCCCCCTCCGGGCCGGCCGCGTTGGGGCGGATGAAGATCCAGTTCTGCCAGGCGGTCAGTCGGCCGAAGATCTTGGACTCGATGGTCTCCGGACCGACGAAGCGGTGGTTGGCCTCCATGCCGGTCAGGGCGTCCGGACTGAACGAGGAACGCTCCTCGGTGGCGATCCGGATCTCCTCGTCCCAGTCGATGTCGTCCAGGGAAAAGGTCAACAGACCCAACCCGTCGGCCTGCTCGGCCACCAGCGCGTTCCCGATCTCCTTGCGGAGCCGGTCCAGAGCATCGGGGTCGCCGTAGAAGCGTGACTCCAGTCGGGACAGGCCGTTGCTCATCGGAAAGGTGCCAAAATTGGATTCGGTCACCACGATCTGCCCGGCCTCGCCCTCTTCGCTGAGCGCGCCGTCCTCCATCAGTCCCTCGAGCATGTACTGCCGGTCGCAGGCCAGTGCCAGCTCGAGTAGTGGTCCGGCGAAGCAGCTTCCGGGCTCGATAACCGCGATCAGGCTACGGCTGGTGACGTCCAAGCGCTTGAGAACGCGCTTGTAGAAGTGCCGGATCTCATTGACGAACCAGTCGCTGGAGCTGTGTTCGGCGATCACCCGCTCGAACGCGAGAACGCCGGACGGGTCACCCTTGGTCTTGAGCACCCAGGTGCCGAGTTCGAGTTCGTTCGTACGCAGATGCAGGATCAGATCATCGAGCTCGCGGCTCATCGCCAGCGGCCAGAAGTCCGCGCCGAGCTCGTAGATCCGGTCGAGATTCTCCGGCACCGCACCCGGCGGTCCGGACACGGTGATCGTCACGACGTTGCTGTCCCGGTCCAGGTCGGCCTTGACATGCCGGTAGGCGACCCGGTCGTCGGTGATGGTCGGCTCGAGCGGCGTCAGCTTCACGGCGGCCCCGCCGGACAGCCGCCCGGAGTCCTTGGCCGCCTTGCCGGCCGCCGCGCTGACGGCCTCGGCCCAGTCCTTCTTCGGCGCAACCGCATCGACCAGCCGCCACGCGACGGCCGTCTTGCCGCGGATGCCCTCGGACTTGGTGGCGAAGACGTCGGCGAAGTCCTTGCGTACGCCCCGCTTGTCGACCACCCGGGTGAGGCCACCGGTGCCGGGCAGCACACCGAGCAACGGCAGCTCGGGCAGCGACACGGCAGAGGAGTTGTCGTCGATCAGCAGGATCTGGTCACACGCCAGCGCGAGTTCGTACCCTCCACCGGCCGCGGCCCCGGTGACCGCCGCGAGATAGGTCTGGCCGGAGTGCGCGGTCGCGTCCTCCATGCCGTTGCGCGTCTCGTTGGTGAACTTGCAGAAGTTCACCTTCCAGGGGTGCGTGGATGCGGCCAGCATCCGAATGTTGGCGCCGGCGCAGAAGGACTTCTCCTTGCCGCTGGTGATCACGACAGCCTTGACCTCGGGATGCTCGAAGCGCAGCCGGGTGGTGGCGTCGTACAACTCGATGTCGACGCCCAGGTCGTAGGAGTTGAGCTTGAGCTCGTACCCATGCACGATGCCGCCCTGCTCATCGACGTCGAGGGTGAGCGTGGCGATCTCGCCGTCGACCGCGAGCTTCCAGTGCTTGTAGTCCTCTGGTCGGGTCCGGAAGCTGACAGTGGGCACGTCGGTGACGGGGGTCACGGGCTCGGCATCGGTTTCGGTGACTGGTACGCCTGCACTGGTCATGGACTTGCTCCTCACGGTGCGGGTAAGCTAATTGTCTACAGAATCGGTGCTCCTCGTCAAGGGGATGTCGCAGATCAATCCGCGGTGGCGGGATTCTCCGGTGGCGTCGTACGGGGGACCCTGTGCTGTGTCACGATCGGCCGCGGGAGGTTGTCAGTGTCACCGTCGCAGGAGATGACCGGCCTCGATTTCGCGTTTACTCGATCGGGGCAGTACAGCCCACCCGGAGTCGCGGCCCGACGGCATGAGTTCGGTACGGCCAGCGCCTCGTCGTACCTGCTGACCGTGCTCGGCGAGTTCGTGCTCCCACGCAAACGGCCGGTGTGGACCGCCACGCTGACCGACACGATGGAGTTGCTCGGGATCGACCACCGGGCCGCACGACAGGCGCTGGCCCGTACCGGTGCCGACGGGTTGATCACCTCGACCAAGGTCGGCCGACGGGCACAGTGGAGCCTGACCGAGCCGGGTCGGCGGCTACTGAGCGACGGCGCTGAGCGGATCTACACCTTCGCCAGCGAGACCCCCGACTGGGACGGCGAGTGGCTGGTCCTGCTGGTCAGCGTCCCGGAGACCGAGCGCGGCCTGCGACGGCGTGCGCGTACCCGCCTGGCCTGGGCCGGTTTCGGCTCGCCCGCACCCGGCGTCTGGGTCACCCCTCGGCCGCACCTTGCCGAAGAAGCCGGCGATGTCTTGGCCGACCTCGGTGTGCACCGATCGGTGTTCTCCTTCGTGGGCGGACATGGCGGGATCGGGAACGAGCCCGAACTGGTCGATCGAGCCTGGAATCTTCCGGAGATCGCGGCACGGTACGAGCGGTTTCTGGTTACCTTCAGCGATCTCGAACCCGCCGATGACACCGAGGCTCTGCTGGCCCAGATCCATCTGGTGCACGAGTGGCGGCGGTTCCCGTTCCTCGATCCCCAGTTGCCGACGGCGCTGCTGCCCGATGACTGGGCCGGTCGTACCGCCCGGGAGCTGTTCCACGAGAAGCACGACGCCTGGCGACGCGGTGCCGAAGCCCGATGGAAGGCGCTCTGCTCCAGCTGACCGGGGCCGCTTCCTGGCGGTTTACGTCAAAACCGCCAGGAAGAGAGACCGAGCGGCGCCCCAGCCGCGACACTTCCCTGGCGGTTTACGTCACAACCGCCAGGATTGAGCCGCGATGGTGCGGGTCAGGCGACGCCGAGCAGCCGGCGGGCGGTCGGCTCGTCGGCTCGGAAGTCTGCGGTCGAGCAACGGTGCGCGATCTGGCCCTTGACCATCACGGCGATCTTGTCGGCGACCAGGAACGCAAGATGCAGGTCCTGTTCGACCAGCAGCACCGTGACGCCCTGTTCCTTGAGGGTGCCGATCACCCCACCGATCTGATCCACGATCGTCGGCGCCAAGCCATCGGAGGGTTCGTCCATCAGTAGCATGCGCGGCCCGGTGAGCAGGGCTCGAGCGATGGCCAGCATCTGCTGCTCGCCGCCGGAGAGCTGGCCGCCGAGGTGATTGCGGCGCTCACCGAGTCGCGGCAGCAACTCCAGGATCTTCGGCACGGTCCAGATCCCCGCACCGCCACCGCGCCGGGAGGCCAGATCCAGGTGTTCGGTGACGTCGAGGTTCGGCCAGATCCGCCGTCCCTGCGGCACGAGCGCCAGTCCGGCCCGGGCGACCTGGTCGGAACGCCGGCCCGCGAGTTCCTCGCCATCCAGGGTGATCGAGCCACCGGTCGGGCGGACCAATCCCATCACGGTGTGGATCAGCGTGGTCTTGCCGACGCCGTTGCGCCCGAGCAGGCCCAGGACCCGCCCGTCGGGCACATCGAGATCGACGCCCTGCAGCACACTGCTCCGCCCGTACCCGGAGGTCAGCCCGCTGATCTGCAGTGTCACGAGGCATCACCAAGGCTTGACTCAGGGCGACCCTGAGTCGAAACATTCGCCTTAGGGCGGCCCTGAGGCGAATGGGGAGTGCTCGCAGCCGGGGCGAAGAGCTCGCCGCGGGTGCTCGACCCGAGATAGGCCTCCTGTACGGCGGCGCTGCCGCGGACCTCGTCTGGTGAGCCGGTCAGCAGGACCTGTCCGAGATGCAGCACGGTTACCCGTTCGGCAAGAGCGAAGACGACGTCGAGGTCGTGCTCGACGATGATCACAGTGATGTCCCGCGGCAGGGCCAGGACCAGTTCAGTGAGTCGTCCGCTCTCGGCCAGTGACATACCCGCGGCCGGTTCGTCCATCAGCAGCAGTCGAGGCTCGCAAGCCAGGGCGACGGCAATCTCGAGCTGGCGTCGCTCCCCGTGCGAGAGCGACGAGACCGGGACCTGCGCCCGCTCCGAGAGGCCGACCGCATCCAACAGGTCGGTGACCCGGTCATCGACATCGCGCTGACGTCGCGGCAACAACCACCGCGCACTGCCCCGGTGCCGCTGGGCGGCCAGCGCCACGTTCTGAGCCGCCGTCTGGGTCAGGAACAGACTGGAATGCTGCATGGTCTGGGCCAGGCCGCGCCGAGCCCGGCGTACCTGGGACAGCTTGGTCACCTCGTCGCCGGACAGTGTCACCGTTCCCGAGGTCACCGCCATCTCACCGCTGATCAGGCGGAACAGGGTGCTCTTGCCGGCACCGTTGGGGCCGATCAGCGCGTGCCGGGCACCAGACTCGATGTCGAGGTCCACGCCGTCCACGGCCTTGAGCGCACCGAAGCTTCGGCCCACGCCGCGGAGCTCCAACAGGGCGCTCACGACCGCTTCACCCCAGGATTGGGCGGATCAGATGAGGGGTCGTCGGAGTCCAGACGTTGGCTACTCTCTCCGGCCTGGCGCCCATCCTGGCGGTTTTGACGGAAACCGCCAGATACGGGAGCCCCGGTGGCCCCCTGAGTCGGGTCGGGTGGGGGCGCAGCGTCGGAGGGGGGCGGACCCCTGCGGCGGAAGCGGGTGGTGGCCAGGCCGGCGATTCCGTTGCGCAGCAGGTAGACCGCCACGATGAAGACCGCGCCCAACACCAGCGTGCCGTGGCCATCGAGGTCGGGTCCGTACACGTCCCGGATGAGGACCACCAGAGCTGCTCCGATCGCCGGGCCCCAGAGCGAGCCCGCTCCCCCGACAGCCACCGCGAGCAGCGCCAAGGCCGACGTGGTGAACCCAAGATCAGCAGGTGTCACGAGAGCGAACTGCTGGGAGGCGAGCAGGCCACCGGCCAGACCCGCGACCGCACCGGCGATCACGAATCCGGCCAACTTGTAGCGGAACGGTGAGTACCCGAGCGAGCGCATCCGCGGCTCGTTGTCCCTGATTCCGCGCAGAGCGGCCCCGAATGGCGAGCGCGACACAGCCCAGATCATCGCGAACCCGAGGACGGCGAAGACAAGGACGTACCAATACACATAGCCGACCAGAGTGAGTGGCTGCCCGGCGACCTCGACCGCGGGAATGCCGCTCAGCCCGTTGTCGCCGCCGGTCACCCCCGACCAGCTCTCGGCGAGTTGTTGGATCAGCTCGCCGATGGCCAGGGTCAACATCAGGAAGAACACGCCATGCGATCGGACCGCCAGCCAGCCGGTGGCCGTCGCGGCAAACGCGGCAACGCCGACGGCGGCCAACAACGGTACGGGCGCCGCCGCGGTCCAGTACTTGGCGACCAGACCGGCGGTGTAGGCGCCGACGCCGAAGTACGCCGCATGGCCCAGCGACGGGAGTCCAGTGACTCCGACCAGCAGGTCGAGGCTGACCGCCAGCAGGGCGAAGATGAGCATTCGGGCCAGCATCGAAGTCTGGAACGGGGCCACGAACAGCGGTACGGCCGCCAGCAGGATCAGCACTGCCAACGCGGTCAATCCAGTCAACGGCAACCGCCGGCGGGTGGATCCGGAAGGGGCGCCCGTACCCGTAGCAGCGGCACTCGGAGCGTCCACAGCGGACGGCGCGGGCTCAACGCTCATCCGGCACCCACCTTGCTGCCGAAAAGCCCTCGTGGGCGGACGATCAACACCAGGGCCAGGGCACCGAACAGCATGAAGGACGCGAAGTCCGGAAAGTTGGCCCGGCCCAGGGATTCGACCTGGCCGATCACCAGCGAACCGATCAGCGCGCCGCGCACCGACCCCAACCCGCCGATCACGATCACCACGAGGGCCAGCAGCAGCACGGTCTCATCCAGGCCGGTGCGGGCGCCGTACACCGGACCGCCCAGCACCCCGGCAAGAGCGGCCAGCATGGAGCCGAATGCGAACACCCCGGCCTTGACCTTGCGGTTGTCGACACCGACAGCGGAAACCATCTCCCGGTCGCTGACGCTGGCGCGGATCAGAGCGCCGAGCGAGGTCTTCTCGATGACCAGCCAGACCGCGACGGCCAGCACGGCGCCGACCCCGATCAGCGCGAGCCGGTAAGCCGGATAGGTGTTACCGAACACCTGGATCGACTCGTTCAGGCCCGGTGGGGCGACGACATTCTGGACGTCGTCACCGAAGATGATCGAGATGACCTCGGCCACGACCAGGGCAACACCGAGGGTCAGCAGCGCTTGATCCAGATGCCCGCGACCGACCAGCGGCTCGGTGGCCACCGACAGGATCAGTCCGGCGACCAGCCCGAACGCGGCCGCGACGCCCAGCGCGGTCAGGAATCCGCCCCAGGACGAGACGCCTCCGGTGAACTGATAGCCGACATAGGCGCCGATCAGATACAGGGCGCCGTGCCCCAGGTTGAGCACGTCCATCATCCCGAAGACCAGCGACAGCCCCACGGCCAGGATGAACAGCAAGGAGCCGATGGCCAGCCCGTTGAGGATCGAGACGAAGTTGTCGGCGAACCACTCAGTCATGAGGGCCGCACCTTACTGCTCCAAGTGGGCCGATTTACCCCAGCCACGTGCGGTGCGGCTTCGCCCGGCCGTCTCACCCCAGCCAACGTTCGGCGCGGCTTCGCCCGGCCGCTCCGCCCTACTGGCCGTACTCGCCCAGCTCCTCGACGACCACATTGATCAGGCCACCCTCACCCTCCTGCACCTCGCGGAGGTACTCGATGTGCTTGGGCGACTGGCCGTCGAAGGTCCATGGTCCACGCGGACTGTCGCTGATCTCACCGAGTCCGCCGAGTGCCTCGGAGACCGCATCCCCGGACAGGTCCTCGCTCTCGGCCAGTGCGAGGTCGAGGACCAGTGCGGCGTCCCAGGTCTGTACGGCGAAGCAGGTCGGCAGCACGTCGTAGGCCTCCTGATAGGCCTCGACGAACTCGGTATTGGCTGGGTTGTCGATCTCGGTCGAGTAATGCAGGGCGGTCTGGATCCCGACAGCTGCCTCACCCTGCGCCTCGAGCACGCTGCCCTCGGTGAGGAAGCCCGACCCGTACAGCGGCACGGTTTCCTTGAGCCCGAAACTCGCGTACTGCTGGACGAAGCTGACCGCCTCGCCACCGGAGTAGAAGACGAAGGTCGCTCCGGCGCCGGACCCTGGAATCGCGGACAGGAACGGCTGGAAGTCCTGGGTCGTACCGAAGGGGGTCAGCGCTTCGCCGGCGATCGTGCCCCCGCCGCCCTCGTAGGACTCCTTGAACGCCACGAAGGTCTCCTGACCGGCCGCATAGTCCGGCGCCATCAGAAACACCCCGCCCGCTGGTTGCTGCGCGGCGAGGTACTCCCCCATCGCGAAGGCGGCCTGGGCGTTGGTGAACGAAGCACGCCAGATGTAGGGATTGCGGGCATCACCGGTCACCGCGATCGCGCCGGCGTTGGAGATCACCAGCACCTTCTTGGCCGCCGCGATCGCCTCGGCCGAGCCGAGCGCTGACGCGGAGTTCACGATGCCGACCAGTACGTCCACGTTGTCCCGGGTGATCAGACCCTGGATCGCGGGGACGCCGGTGTCAGGCCCCTCACCCTCGTCGGCGATCACGGTCTCGACGTCGTATCCGCCGAGCTTTCCGTCGTTGCGCTCGAGAAAGAGGTCCCAGCCGTTCTTCATGTCGACACCGAGCGGGGTGTAGACGCCGTCCTGCGGAATGACCAGGCCGACCTTGATCGCGCCACCGCCGCCCGAGGAGCCGGAGCCGCCACCGCCGCCACCGCCACCACCACCGCCCACGCTGCTGCCACATCCCGCAGCGGCGGCAAGGCCGGCCAGGCCCAGCATGCCGAGGGCACTACGTCGGGAGAGAACCGGTTGGATCATGTGCCACCCCTCAGGTCAGTACGGGGCACCGCCCCGACCCGATCGTGCCATCGTTGACAGCAAAAGCACTACGCCTTCTGCAGTGCGGCGGACACGGTTTCCACAGCTGAGGTCAGATCCTCGCCGAGATAGGTGCCTGGTACGCCCTTGCGTCCCGGCGACGTCAAGAAGGCGTTACCGGCGTAGAACAACTGCGTGCTCGTAGCAGCGGCCGCCTGCAACGAGGCGACGGTCGCGCGGCGGTGCGAGGCGATGTGCGAGACCACGATGGCGGCCGAGGCTCGGGTTCGGTTGATGGCGGCGGTCAGGTCCGCTGGTGGGATGCGCTCGCCCAGCAGGTGACATTCCCAGCCACGTTGGGCGAGGAGGACCTCCATCGCCTCCAGTCCGACGGTGTGCAGGTCGCCGGGCCCGCAGCTCAACACAATCGTCTGTGGCCGCCAGGGGACCGGTCCGGAGGACAAGACCTTCTGCAGCCAGCCGCGCGTCGCATGGGTGACCAGATGCTCCTGGGAGATGTCACACCGACCGGTCTGCCAGGCCACCCCGATCAGTCGCATTCCCGGCAGCACCACGCGGCAGATGGCCTCGTCCAGCCCGAATGCGTTGCGGCAATGGTCCAGCAGGATGTCCATCTGGCGAGAGTTCATGGTTTCAGCCACGTCGAGAAAACCCTGGATGAGCGAGCGGTACGGCTCGGCTGAGCTCGCGGCGTCGCGGACCAGCACCGCCGCCTCCGAAGTACGCCGGCCTCTGCTGATCTCGTCACGCATCAGGCGGAGATCGGCAATTTCCGGCGCGGTGTAGCGCCGGTGACCGCCGCTGGTACGGGCGGTTTGGGCAAGGCCGTACCGGCGCTCCCAGGAGCGGATCGTCGGAGCCGGTATGCCGAGCAGGGCGCTGACGCCTTGGATCGACAGGCCTCTGCCGCTGATCGAAAGCTCTGCCGCCACCCAAGGCATACGGAAGCTATGCCCTGAGCGGTTCATGTCAGCAGAGCTTTCGAGAGGGCCCGAACGGTCCCCACTTCCGCAGGCGGCCGGCGAATCGCGGGCCGGCATGTTTTGAGTCGGCCCCAGCGGTTATCTAGAGGCTTACTGGTCTGATCCGTAGCGATCGAGGGAATTACACCGTCATGTCGACAACTCCGCACGAACCCGAGCAGTACCGGCA
>JACCQS010000144.1 GCA_013814015.1 Geodermatophilaceae bacterium
TGGTCCGGCTTCCGTCGTACAAACCGGGTAAGGCCAACTCGAGCCGCGTCGAGATCCGTTCACCCGATTCCGCGTGCAATCCCTACCTCACCCTCGCCCTGATGCTCGCCGCGGGGCTTCGCGGAATCGAGAAGGGTTACGTCCTACCGCCTGAGGCCGAAGACGATGTCTGGTCCCTCACCGACACCGAACGTCTGGCCGCCGGCTACGACGACCTACCGCACAGCCTCGACGCGGCGCTGCGGGCCATGGAGAGCAGCGAACTGGTCGCCGAGACACTCGGTGAGCACACCTTTGACTTCTTCCTGCGCAACAAGTGGGCCGAGTGGGCGGACTACCGCCGTGAGGTCACCCCGTTCGAGCTGTCGCGATACCTGCCCGTTCTCTAGCCGTAGTGACCCAGCTTGGCCTCGCTGGTATGCCTGCTGACCTGTGGACGGCCCGAGCATGGTGGGACTGCGATCGGCCAGCCTTGATCCGTGCCTGCACCCACCGACATCCCAGCGGCGTTACGCGGTGGGCTGTTCACGTTGAAGCAGGCAAGATCGCTCGGACTCAGTCGTGAAGTGTTGCGGGGGAGAAGGTTTCGTCGGGTACTCAAGGAAGTCTTTGTCCTCGCGGAGATCCCCATTGGCGCGGAATTGGTTGCGCGGGCTGCGCTTCTACGGTTGCCGACCGGGGCAGTGCTGAGCCATCTCAGCGCGGCATTGCTGCACCGCCTACCGGTCGCGGACGGTCGCGACGCGCACGTGACTCTGGACGATCCGGCGGGCTCGCACCGGCGTGCCGGCGTGCGCATCCATCGCCGGCGCTTGCTTCCCGGGGACAAGACGCACCGACGGGGCTTGCCGGTGAGGCTGGATCGCCCGGCTCGACCTGAGCTACCCGGAAGCGAAGGTAGCCATCGAGTACGACGGGACGCATCACTTGCGTGACCGCAGGCAGTGGACCTCAGACCTGATGCGCCGTGAGCTGCTGGACCAGGCCGGCTGGCGCACGATCGTTCTCACCTCGCAGGACTACTACCGTCATCGTGACCACACCGTCGGCCGGATCGAGGCGACTCTCGTCGAGCGAGGCGTTCTGGGTTCGAGCGGGGGGAAGCAAGTGCAGGTGAGGGAGCAGGCCTGCCCGAGTTCGCCCCGCTCGATGCTAGTCCCGTGCCGGTTGAGCGGTCCTACTACGCTCTGATTGCGTGCCCACCGTTCTCGTCGTCGAACCCGATGTATCCGATCCGATCGGACCGCTCGGCGACTGGTTGATCGCTGCTGGCCTGGTCCTGGAGATCCGGCGTCCGCACGCCAGCGAGCCACTTCCGCAGGATCTCCACGGGTTTGACGGACTGATCGTGCTCGGCGGAGCGCAGTCGGCCACCGATGCACCGGAGGCCGCGCCGTGGATGAGCGGCGTACGACAGCTGCTGCGGGACGGAATCGCCCGACCAGTACCGCTTCTGGGGATCTGCCTGGGTGGGCAGTTGCTCGCGCAAGAGGCCGGCGGCTCGGTTCGAGTGGGCGCGGCCGGCCCCGAGATCGGCGCACTTCTCGTCGGAAAGCGCGACGCAGCCTTCGCAGATCCGATCTTCGCGCCGCTGCCGATCACCCCCCTGGTGATCCAGTGGCATCACGACGAGATCGATGCGCTGCCGCCCGGTGCGGTGCTGTTGGCCAACTCGGTGACCTATCCGCATCAGGCATTCCGAGTGGGCAGCTGCGCCTGGGGCCTGCAGTTTCACGTCGAGACCACCCCGGAGCTCGTCGCCACTTGGGCCGAGCAGGACTCAGCTGGACTGACCCGCGCAGGACTCGACAAGGACGAAGTCCTCGCCGAGGCATCCTCGGACGCGCATGTTGAGATCGCGCAGGTCTGGGCGGCCTTCGCGCGCCGGTTCGCCGCAGTTGTCACCGAATCCAGCGCAGCGGCCTGACGCGTGCCGGCGCCCGACCCCAGCCAGCGCCGCGCCGCGCGGTTGTCCCGGCTGGGGTTCTCCGAGGCCAGCCGAGCCGCTGTCCTTCTCGCCGAGCCGAGGCTCGGCTTGTGGGACACCACTGTGGATGCCCCTGCAGGGGTCGGTGCTGCGGAGATCCTCGCGGCGCTGACCAGAGCCGGCGACCCCGACCTCGCGCTGCGCTCGTTGCACCGGCTTGCACTGGCGTGCGAGGAACCCGATGACCTGCGAGAAGCGCTGGGCGGTGACCCGGCGCTGCGCCGCCGGCTCTGCGCGGTGCTCGGGGCAAGCAGTGCTCTGGGGGAGCATCTGGAGAGCCACCCGGCCGACTGGCGGCTGCTGACTTCCGAGAGTCTGGCCACGACGCCGCGATCGGCGGTCGACATCACCGCGCACTTCCTGCACGTGGTCGGTGGCGATCCCGCCGATCCGCCCACCGGGACGGGTGGCACAGCCGCGGCAGTACAGCGTGCAGAGGCCATCGCAGCATTGCGCCTGGCCTACCGGCGCGGATTGCTGGTGCTGGCCAGCCGCGACCTTGGGGAATCTGCCGACCTCGAGCAAGTGACCAGCGAGCTATCGGACCTGGCCACCGCCACCCTGACGGCCGCCCTGGCGATCGCAGCGGGCGGGCTAGGCGAAGAATCACCCGGCTGCCGCTTGGCGATCATCGCCATGGGCAAGTGCGGTGGACGCGAGTTGAACTACGTCAGCGACGTCGACGTCATCTTCGTCGGCGAGCCCGCCGACGGGTCTGGCCTCGAGGGCGCACTGCGTACGGCAACCCGACTGGCCAGTGATCTGATGGCCGTCTGTGCACAGGTGGCCTGGCCAGTCGATGCGGCGCTGCGCCCGGAGGGCACGGCTGGGCCGCTGGTGCGCACGCTGGACTCGCACGTGACTTACTACCAGAAATGGGCGCGGACCTGGGAGTTCCAGGCGTTGCTGAAGATGCGCCCCGTGGCCGGCGACCCGGAACTCGGCACGGCCTACGTCGAGCGGCTTCGTCCGATGGTCTGGTCAGCAGCCGAACGCGAGCACTTCGTCGAAGACGTCCAGAAGATGCGGCGCAGGGTGGAGGCCAATATCCCAGCCCAGCTGGTCGATCGCGAACTCAAACTCGGCCCGGGGGGACTGCGCGACGTCGAGTTCTCGGTTCAGCTGCTACAACTCGTGCACGGCCGGGCCGACGAAAAGTTGCGCATCGGCGGGACACTGCCGGCTCTCGCCGCACTCACCGCCGGCGGCTACGTGGGCCGCGAGGACGGTGAGATCCTCGCCGTGTCCTACCGCCTGCTACGGACGGTAGAACACCGCCTCCAGCTCCTGCGCCTGCGCCGGACCCACTTGCTGCCCGAAGATTGGAGTCAACTCCGTTGGCTGGCAAGATCTTTGGGCTACCGTCCAGATCAGCGAGGGGAGCCGGCGGACGTACTTGCCGCGGAGCTCGGCCTGCACACCCGCCACGTCCGGCGGCTGCATGAGAAATTGTTCTACCGGCCACTTCTCAACGCGGTCTCCCGTGTGCCCGGCGACCAACTCCGGCTCGGCCCAGAGGCAGCACGGGGCTGGCTGGCCGCGCTAGGGTTCGCCGCACCCGAGGCAGCACTGCGACACCTTGATGCGCTCACCTCAGGAGTCAGCCGAACCGCGGCCATGCAGCGGTTGCTGCTGCCAGTGGTGTTGCAGAGCTTCACCAATTCGGCTGATCCCGATGCCGGACTGCTTGCCTACCGGGCAGTCTCCGAGCAACTCGGTCGCACCCCTTGGTATCTCCGGCTACTTCGAGACGAAGGACAGGTTCTCGAGCGGCTCGGCCTGCTGCTGGGAACGAGCAAGTACGTCGCCGACCTGCTCGGCGGTGCACCGGAAGCGCTGAAGCTGCTCGCGGAGGACACCGAATTGGTCCCCTCGGAACTGACCGAGCTCAGCACTGCCTGGATCGCCGTGGCGCAACGCAGTGCCGATCCGGTCGAGGCAGTTTCCGCCGTACGGGCGTTGCGTCGGCACGAGTTGTTGCGGTTGGCGATGAGCGACCTGCTCGGGATTGCCCAGCATCGCCAGATTCTTGCTGGTCTCAGCGATGCAGCGACGGCCACGATCCAGGCGGCGCTCACAGCGGCGGTGCGCGAAGTCGCCGGACCGGATGCCGACCTGCCGACGCGGTTCGTCGTGATCGGGATGGGCCGCCTCGGCGGCGCGGAGATGGGTTACGGCTCCGATGCCGACGTGCTGTTCGTACACGATCCCAAGGACGCCGCCGACGAGCAGGTCTGCGCACGGGCGGCCACGGATGTCGCCGAGAAACTACGGTCGTTGCTGGCCGCCCCGTCGTCGGATCCGCCGCTGACCATCGACACCGGTCTTCGGCCCGAAGGACGTAACGGCCCAGTCGTACGGTCGCTGGCTTCCTATCGCGCCTATTACCAACGATGGGCCCAACCATGGGAGCGGCAGGCCCTGCTGCGGGCCGCTCCGGTTGCCGGTGACCGGGATCTGGGTGCGGAGTTCGTCTCGCTGATCGATCCGCTGCGCTACCCAGCAGAGGGCCTGGCGCACGCTGACGTGGTCGAGATCCGGCGGATCAAGGCGCGTGTCGACACCGAACGGCTGCCACGAGGCGCTGACCCGGCCACTCACACGAAGTTGGGACGAGGGGGTCTGGCCGACGTGGAGTGGACTGCCCAACTCCTGCAGCTCAGGCACGGGGCAGAGCACGAGTCCCTGCGTACGACGGGCACCTTGGAGGCTCTGCGCGCGATGGTGCCGCTGGGCTTGATCGCCGGGGACGACGCGTTGGCGATGGAGGCCGGATGGGTGATGGCGAGTCGATCACGTAACGCCATCATGTTGGTCCGCGGCCGCTCCGGCGATCAGCTGCCACGGCTTGGCAAGGACCTGTTGGGCGTCACCCGGGCCATGGGGTATCCGCCGCACCGTGACGCCGGCGACTTTCTCGAGGACTACCTGCGCGTGACGCGGCGCACCCGCGGCGTCGTCGAACGTGTCTTCTACGGTTGATCTGTGAAACGCCGACACCCGAATTCAGCATGCTGACGGCCCTGCTGTTCGGCCTTGGCACCGCCGTGCCCCTTGTCGTCGGAGCCGCTGTGGGGCTGCGCTGGAAACTGCCGCCCCGAGTGCTGGCCGCCCTGATGGCCTTCGGTGCCGGCACGCTGATCGCTGCGGCCTCGAGCGAGCTGTTCGAGCCTGCCTTCGACGAGGGCGGCGTATTGCTTGCCGGCGGCTCGCTGCTCGTCGGCGCGCTGATCTACGTCGTGGCCAACCATCTCTTGGACAACCGGTTGGGTCCCAAGGCCCTTGGTTGGGCGCTGTTGCTCGGGGTGGTACTCGACGGCGTGCCGGAAAACCTCGCTCTGGGCGTCAGCATCGATTCTGGGGCTGGTGGCCTGGTGTTGCTGGTGGCCATCGCGGTCGGCAACGTGCCGGAAGCAGTCAGCGGAGCGGCCCGGATGCGGGAGCAGTACCGAATGCACCGGGTGAGGGTCTTCGGGCTGTGGGCTGTCACCGGAATGGTCCTCGTCGCAGTGACCGTGGGCGGCACTGTCGTGGGAAGCCAGATCTCGTCCAGCGGCATCGCTGCGACCCAGGCCTTCGCGGGAGGCGCGACGATTGCCGTACTGGCCAATACATTGATTCCCGAGGCCTACCGCGAAGGTGGTTGGTGGATCGGCATGCCCACCGCGCTCGGCTTCCTGGTGGCCTTCATGCTCGGCGGCTGAGTATCGCCCGAGATCACTGGTTGGCAGACTCCGGCGCCCGCGGCGGCGGTGAGACCTGTCGCCGCGCGATCTGTCCGGTCGGCCCCCTCGGCAGGTCATCGACGATCCAGATCAGGCGCGGGTACTTGTAGGCGGCGACCCGAAGCTTTACGAAGTTCCGGAGTTCCGCGACGGTCACCTGCGCGTCCGCTACGAGTACCACCGCGGCGCCGACCTCCTCGCCGAGATGCGGATGCTCGATGCCGATGACAGCGGCGGCGGCGACCGCTTCGTGTTCGCGCAGCGCATCTTCGATCTCGCCCGGATAGACGTTGTAGCCACCGCGAATGATCAGGTCCTTCTTGCGGTCGACGATGAAGTAGTAGCCATCTCGGTCCCTGGTGGCCAGGTCACCGGTGCGCAGCCAGCCGTCGGTAATGATCTTCTCGGTGTCCTCTGGATGCTGCCAATACCCCTTCATGACACCGTCTCCCCGGATCGCGATCTCGCCGATCTGCTCGCTGCCCTCCGGGATGTCGTTGCCGTCCTCGCCGATCAGTTTGAGCTGCATTCCGGCTATCGGCGTACCGATCGAGCCGGGCTTGCGCTCGGCGTCCATGTGATTGAAGGAGGCGACAGGGGAGGTCTCGGACAGTCCATAGCCTTCGAGCACGATGCAGCCGAAAGCCTGTTCGAACGATTTCATCACGTCCACTGGCATGGGCGAGCCACCAGTGATGCAGGTAAGCAGCGTCGAGGTGTCGACGGAGTCGCGGTTCGGTGCGGTGACCATGGCGGAGTACATCGTCGGTACTCCCTCGAAGATCGTCACCCTGTCCCGGTCGATGATCTCCAACGCCTTGGTGGGGTGGAACCGAGGCATCAACGTCAGGCAGGCGCCGGCGAAGACCGCGAGATTCAGTCCGCCGGTCAGTCCGAACAGGTGGAACAGCGGCAGGCAACCCATCACGACATCAGCTGACGTGCATTTGATCATAATCGCCGACGTTGCCGCGTTGCTGCTCAGGTTCGCGTGGGTGAGCATGGCGCCGCGCGGTTTACCGCTGACCCAGGACGTGTACAGGAGCACTGCGGTGTCGTCGTCTGCAACCTGCACAGGTTCGGTGCCGTTGGGCGCGTCAGCCAGTTGTTCCGAGCTCGGACCTACCGCATCGACCAGCATGCACTCAGCGCCGGCCGCCTGGGCCGCGGCGACCGCGGCGTCTCCGGCGTTCTCGGAGGCGAAGACCAGTTTGGCTCCTGAGTCTTGCAGGCAATACTCGATCTCTCTGTGCCTGAGTAACGGGTTGAGCGGTAGGACGATGCAGCCGGCGATCAGCGACCCGTAGAACAACACCGGAAAGGCCGGCACATTGGGCAGAACGAGGCAGATCCGATCGCCTGGCTCCAGCCCGCGGGCCTTGAGCATTCCGGCGACCCGCTCAGCGGCATCGAGCAGGCCCCGATAGCTGAGCACCGACTCCTCAAGACGCACCGCCGGCCGATCCGGGTGCTTGTGAGCAGCCGTGATCAGGCTGGTCACCAGCTGACCCATGGCCACCCCTCGAAGTAGGTGCTGTTGGCTGACGCGACGGAGTTCACGTCGGCGAGCCTAGGCACGATGCCCTCCTCGGATGCAACAGGATCATGTCGACGACATGCGCAATGGGGTCCGATAGTGCCGGGCACGGCTACCATGCCGTTCATGGACCGGTTGCGCGGCCTGTGGGAGCGGGTCGTCCTAGACCCGCTGCACAGCCTATGGGAGCGGCCGTTCATGGACCGACCTAGCGACCTCTGGGTTGGGCTCGTCGATCGGCTGGGCGGCTGGTGGGAGCGCTCGCCGCGCACGGTAGTGGCGATGGCCGTGGCAGTTCTCAGCATCCCGGTCCTCGCCGTGACTGCCTTCGTGATCGTCAACTCGGACGAGGATGCCCTGCCCGGAGCGGCCGAGAGTACGGCGCTCTCCTTCGCTGTGCTGGCTGGTACCACGATCAGCAACAATGGACCCTCGGTCATCTCTGGGGAGTTGGGTGTCAGTCCGGGCACCGCAATCAGTGGTTTCCCGCCGGGAGAGGTGAACAACGGGACCAAGCATGCCGCGGACGCCCTGGCGGTGCAGGCACAGGCCGATCTCGAAACGGCGTACAACGATGCGGTAGGACAGGACCGGCCGAGCGAGTTACCGCCCGAGGTCGGCGGCATGACTCTTGTTCCGGGTTTGTACAAGCAAGCCACCGCGCTGGGCTTGACCGGCACTCTCATCCTTGATGCGGAGGACGATCCCAGCGCCACGTTCATCATCCAGGCAGGATTCACCCTGAGCACCGCGCCGGGCAGCAGGATCGAGTTGGTCAACGGAGCCCAGGCGTGCAATGTGTTCTGGCAGGTGGGCAGCTCAGCGACCCTGGGTAACGACTCAGCCTTCATCGGCAGCATCCTCGCCCTGGCCTCGGTGACGGTGCAGACCGGGACGACCGTGAGCGGACGAGTACTCGCCCGAATCGGCCAGATCAGCCTGGACACGAGCACCATCATCCGACCCTCCTGCGACGCGCCGTCCGAGACCAATCCCTTCAGCAAGGTCGCCCGTCCGACGGTCGACTCCGAAGGACGCACCCTGACTCCGCCGACAACCGCCCCGCCCGGTACGAATCCGGACTCGGACCGGGACTCAGACCCGGACTCAGACCCGGACTCAGACCCCGGGACCAACCCGACCATCACGGACTCTTCTGTTCCCATTCCGCCAGATCCGCCGCCAACTGAGACCACGACATCAGATCCGCCGCCTCCTACGACAACCGAGTCGCCGCCGCCGCCTCCTCCTCCTCCTACGACAACCGAGCCGCCGCCGCCGCCTCCTCCTACGACAACCGAGCCGCCGCCGCCGCCTCCTCCTCCTACGAC
>JACCQS010000149.1 GCA_013814015.1 Geodermatophilaceae bacterium
CGGTACGGCACCGATGCCGCGCTCGCACCGGGTCGCCGGCGCGCTGATCGGCTCGGCGGTCGGGGACGCTTTGGGCGCGCCGTTCGAGTTCGGGCCGCCAGGTGCGTACGGGAGCCGCTTTCCGACCGACGCCCGCGGCGTAGGTACCGAGATGTGCGGCGGAGGAAGCCTGGGCTGGGCGCCGGGCGAGTTCACCGACGACACCCAGATGGCGCTGTTGCTGGCCTCCTCGCTGGTCGAGCGCGAGGGCCTGGACGAAGCGGATGTCTTCGACCGGTTCCGGACCTGGCTGTCCGCCGGGCCGCCGGATGTGGGGAACCAGACCCGCTCGGTGCTGGCTTCCGGCCGGCCGTGGGACGTCGCGGCCGCCGAGCACTTCGCCCGCACCGGACACGCAGCCGGCAACGGCTCGCTGATGCGTACGACGCCGGCCGCGGTGTTCTTCGCGCCGGCCGGTCGGGAGGCGACAATGGATGCGGCGCGGCGGATCTCGGCGTTGACCCATGGCGATCCGGCGGCCGGCGAAGGGTGCGCGATCTTGCACGAGTTGGTCCGGGTCGCGTTGGACGGCGGCGATCCACTCGCCGCGCTGCCGGATGCGTTGGCGGCCGTGGCGCCGGAGCATCGGGGGAAGTGGGAGTCGGTGCTCGCCGCCACCTGGCGGCCGTCGGATGCGACGGAGTCGAACGGTGCCGTGTGGCCGACCCTCGGCTCGGCGGTCTGGGCGCTTCGCAAGGCCGGCTCGCTCGCCGAGGGAATGCGGTTGGTCCTGGATCTCGGCGGTGACACCGACACGGTCGCGGCGGTGACCGGCGGACTGCTGGGCGCGGTGTACGGGATCGCGGGGATTCCGATGCGCTGGACCTCGGTGCTCAACGGCGCGGTGCCCGGATACGCCGACCGGACCTGGGACCTGGCTGCCCTGCAGCAGTTGGCCGAGCGGCTGGGCGGCGATGCCGAGGCGCCGTCTTACGCGCTCGATCCGGACAGACGCGGGATCGAGCCGGTCGAGGTCTTCGACGGGATCTGGGCCAGCGATGTGTACGGCGCGCGGGACAGCGACCGCGACTTCGCGGTGATCTCGATGTGCCGTACCGGGGGTCGATTCGGGCACGACGTACAACGGTTCGCGTACCTGATCGACAACGACACCAACTCCGAACTCGCCGCCGTACTGGCCGACATCCTCGACGACATCAAGGCGCTGCGGGCGGACGGGAAGCGGGTGCTCGTGCACTGCTATGCCGGGCAGTCCCGGACCGGACTCGCGCTGCGCGCCTGGTTAATGCGCTCCGAAGGCGTGGGAAAGGACGAGGCGACCGAGCGGGTCACCGAACTATGGCCGCACCTCAACCTCTGGAACGACAGCTTCGGTACGGCGCTGTCGGTCTTGGAGAAACGACACTGACGCCTGCTGGTCGGACCTCTTCTCCGACCCCCGACGTATACTCGAAGTATGCAGACGAGTATACGAGTTGCGGCTGACACTCGCGACGCTCTGGCCCGGATTGCCGCGACCGAGCTAGGCGGCGCCAGTCTCGACGAGGCCCTGCGAATCATTCTCTTCGAACATCAGACGCGAATCGCCCTGTCCCGTCTCGCTGCCGATCCCGTCATGCATGCGGACTATCTCCGGGAAGCAGCCGAACTCGCAGAGGTCGACGTCACGGTCCGCGAGTGACCGATATCGTCATCGCGCCCTGGCAAGTGTGGTGGACGAATCTCGACCCGCAGGTGGGCCGCGAACAGGGCGGATTTCGGCCGGCCATCGTGGTCGGAACCTTCCTTGCCTGCCAGCTACCAAATCAGCTCGCATTCGTAGTGCCCTGTACGACATCTGATCGTGGGTTGCCTTTCCATCCCACCGTCAGCGGTCTCGACCGGCCGAGCTTCGCCATGTGCGATCAGCTGAAGTCGATCAGCCGACGGCGACTCGTTCGGCCCCACGCCGCCCAGCTACAGATCAAGGAGATCGAGGCGATCAAATTCGTACTGCGGCAGATGGTCGACACTCGCTGAACTGCGCTGCAGCCGCCACGGCCGACCACAACCGCTGACTACTCGGACGGGGCGCTCCATGTCGCAGATAGGAAAGCCTGTCTATGTCAATTTGGTTGCGCGACAACGCATTGCGCACAATGCCGGGTTCGGGGGCTGATCGCGATGGGGCTGTTATGTGCGTGTGCGCCCACGCCTGCGCGGCGGCGGGCTCGGAGATGAGGTGGTCCTGAAGGCCTGGGTGAGCTGGTAGGTGGCCACCCTGCTCGATCCCGGGTTGGAGATCCCGATCGAGTTCGATCGAGTCTGCGGCCGGGCCACTGGGATCTCGACGCCACCTGCGGGCCTGCCCTCGACCGATCCGCTGCTCGCACCGATCGAGGGCGTCACATGGCAGCAGTTCATCGCGGTACGGGCCGATATCGCCAACCGGCCCTCCGTCGACGGGTTCGACGAGATGGCCCAACAGTACGGCGTACGGC
>JACCQS010000169.1 GCA_013814015.1 Geodermatophilaceae bacterium
ATCGTGCTGGACAAGACCGGGACGGTCACCACCGGCCGGATGACCCTGCTCGATGTGATCGCGGCGTGTTTGCCAACTGGTCCCAGCCGCTGTCGGTAGAGCTGACCGATGCGATGACCGCAGCGCAGACGCAAGGGCGAACCGCGATCGCGGTCAGCTGGGACGGGGCCGCCCACGGCGTTCTGGTCGCAGCCGAGCCATCAAGGACACCTCGGCCGAGGCTGTCACCCGGTTCCGGGCGCTTGGGCTGCACCCGATCCTGTTGACCGGTGACAACGAGGCAGCGGCGGTATCGGTCGGGACGGCAGTCGGGATCAGCGAGGTGATCGCCGAGGTGCTGCCTCAGGAAAAGGTCGATGTGATCAAGGGACTGCAGGGCGAGGGCAAGGTCGTCGCGATGGTGGGCGACGGCGTCAATGACGCTGCCGCGCTGGCCCAAGCCGACCTCGGCCTGGCGATGGGTACCGGGACCGACGTGGCCATCGAGGCCTCAGATCTGACCCTCGTACGAGGCGATCTACGCGCCGCCGCGGACGCGATCCGGCTGTCTCGCCGGACCCTGGCCACGATCAAGGGCAACCTGTTCTGGGCGTTTGCCTACAACGTCGCCGCGTTGCCGTTGGCTGCCGCCGGGCTGCTCAATCCCATGCTGGCCGGAGCGGCAATGGCCGTCTCCTCGCTGTTCGTGGTCTCCAACAGCCTGCGCCGGCGGCGATTCCAGCCCCTGATTTTTTGACCTTTGTGCGCAACGGTCACGCTTTGGCCGGACTTTTCACCGTTGTGCGCATAACGGTCAAGAAGGAATGGGGTGCTGCAGGTCGGCGAGGTGGGTTCGCAGGATCTGGCCCGCCCGCGAGGCCGACGGTGGGGCGAGGTCGAGCAGAATGTGCAGTGTGAGGCCGTCCAACAGGGACCACAGCCGTTCGATCTCCACCCCGCGGTCTCGATCGATGGCCACCAGACCAAGTTCGGCCAGGTCGGTCACGCACTTCTCGCAGAGCTGACGGACACCCTCATCCGCCTCTCGTCTGATCTTGGCCATCCCCTCGTCGACCGTGCCCTGGACGGTGAAGGCCAACCACACCTGCGCATCGGCCACACGCTCGTCATCCAGCGGCAGGATCTGCTCCAACAGCTGCGCGGCGGCCGCCCCGGCGTCCCCTTGGGCAACCAGCTTGTCGCGGTCGGCTGAGCCAGCCTGAATGCGTACTTCGGCCCGCGCGATCACCGCCCGCATCGCGAAGCGCAGCAGCTCGTCCTGAGTCCCGAAGAAGTACCGCACCGAGCCCATGGACAGCCCAGCCTCCCGGGCCACTCCGCGGACCGAGGCCCCGCGGACCCCTTCGCGCCGGATCACCCGCCAGACGGCTTCGGCCAGCTCCGTACGACGCTCGTCATGATCCAGGCGCATCGGCACGACTCTTTCTTAGCACAATCGTACTAAGACCGTCTAACGTGTGGTCAGTCCAGTGGCACCGTGTCTCCTCGGCGGACCGTACGCAGTACAGCGCCGAAACCGGAGTCCTTGGCCTGGTCCACGAAGTCCGACAACGGGGAGCCGAAGACGCGGTAGTCGTCGTAGCGCACGTCGCCGTACCTTTCAGTCGTAGCTGTGTTCGAGCATCATGCCCATTACCGGCGGCAGGATCTTGCCCATCAGCCCGCGGGCGTGAATGCCGGTGAACGGTCGAGCTCCTTGCGCGCCACGCGGTCCCAGTGGTCACCGTGCAAGTGGGAGAGCACGATCGCATCAAGTGCTGGCAATTCAGCTACGGTCCTCGCCGGCTCGGTGAGGCGGCGGCTCCACAGGCCCCGGCCGAGGTAGGCCCGCTGGCCCTAGCGCAGGAAGTTGGGACCGTGAGAACGGCGAAGGAACCTATCCGCAAGACCGTGGTGGCCGTACCGATGAAGGTCAGTGTGTCGAACTGGGCCCGGTCTCCGGTCGAGGCCATGAGCGCTCACTACCCCGAACCGGGCGGCCCTACGCCTGCGACGGGGCGGCGATGACAGCCCAGGCGCCGACGACCACAATGGAAGTCGATGACTGAATCACCGTTCCTTCCCCTCATGCGGGAGGGTCTCGATCCCGTTGCCGAGTTGGGGCGTCGCCGAGCCGAGGAGCCGGTCAGCCAGTTCAACCTGTTCGGGATGAAGTTCTGGCTGCTCACCCGCTACGACGACGTACGCCAGGTCCTAGGTAGCGCCGCAGACTTCAGCACCGACTTCTCCACGCTCGCTGACGCTGCGATAGGCGTGGAGGCCCTTGCCGGGCAACAGGATCCGGGCGGCCTCGGGATGAGTGATCCGCCCAGACACACCCGGCTCCGCAAGATTCTGACCCCGGAGTTCACGATGCGCCGCCTGGCCCGCCTGGCGCCGCGGATCGACGCGATCGTTGCCGACTGTCTCGACGCGATCGAGGCAGCGGACAAGCCGGTGGATCTGCTCCCCACCTTCGCCCTGCCCATTCCGTCGCTGGTCATCTGTGAACTGCTCGGCGTGCCGTACGGGGACCGCGACGACTTCCAACGGCTGAGCAATTCCAGGTTCGACTTCATGGAAGACGCCGAGACGCTGGACTCCATCGCCCAATCGCTGACCTACATGCGGGAGTTGGTCGCTGCGCAGCGGGCGGAGCCCGGGAACGGGCTGCTCGGCATGATCGTGCGCGAGCACGGGGATTCGATCAGTGACGAGGAACTGGCCGGTCTCGCGGACGGGCTGCTGGTCGGCGGCCACGAGACGACCGCCAGCATGCTGGCGCTGGGCGCGCTGCTGTTGTTGCTCAGCCCGGAACACTTCGCCCTCGTACGCGACGACGACACCGCGATCAACGCCATGATCGAGGAGATGCTGCGCTATCTCACCGTGGTCCAAGTTGCCTTTCCCCGGTTTGCCAGGCATGAGGTGGTCCTGTCCACCGGGGAGCGGATCGCGGAGGGCGAGATCGTCATTGCCTCGCTGTCCTCGGCCGACCGGGACGCCGCGCTCGGCGCCAGGATGGATCACTTCGAGCCGACCCGAACTCCGGGGTCGCACTTCGCATTCGGGTACGGCATCCACCGCTGCATCGGCGCCGAAC
>JACCQS010000175.1 GCA_013814015.1 Geodermatophilaceae bacterium
CGCCACCACCGATCCCGACCACGTCGACCGCAGCACCAATGCCGACGACCACACGCTGGTGTCCGAGCTTCTGGGGCGCGCGCTGCCGGGGCTCAACCCGATCCCCAGCCGCATCGAGATGTGCATGGTCACCCGCAGCGCCGACAACCAGTTCATCGTGGGCCGTCCCCACGCAGACAGCCTGCTCGTCGTCGGCGGCGGCGACAGCGGACACGCGTTTAAGCACGCACCCGGTCTCGGCGAGCTCATCGCACAGATCGTCACCGGAGAACCCACCTACGTCGACACCGCCTTCATCGACCCGCAACGCTTCCATGGCAACGCATAGACGGAATCCAGTAGCCCAGCGGCTATCGAGAGGTGGCCACAGTTGGCTCACGTATCGCTTTTCAGCCCTTTCCAGTCGCGCATCGCCATGCAACTCGGCGGTCCGCCGCGAGGCCACGTGATGGGCCACAAGGTCATGCAGGTCTCGGGCGATGCGACCCGCTCTGCGGCGCGAGCCTCGCGTACCGCGCCCTCGCGTTGCCGTCGCGCGATCACCGCCATCTGCAGCACTGACCGGACGTACACACCGAGCAGAAACGGAGGCAGTGAGCCCATCGCGATCAGGAACGGCGACCGCACCGGGTCGAAACTCGGCAGGTTGATCGTGAACTGGGCCGCCGGATAAACCGCCGCCCTCGTCCAGCACTACCAGCCGCCCCGGCGGGTTGCCAACTCACCGAGAGCCGCTGCGGCCAGAACCAGCACAAGCGGCCCAGCCACCGGCAAGTCGACGATGAGCAAGCCAAAGGCCAGCAGCATCGACTGAGCGACCGTGACCGCCAGCGGCCAACGGCCGCCTCCCATGGCCAGCGCCGCGGAGACCATCCCGAACTCCCAGCCGGGGGTGCTCGACAGACCGTGCAGGACGGCGAGGTAAGCGGCACCGATCGGTAACGGCAGCAGCCGGATCGGCGCCCACACGAGGCCTCGCGTTGAGGGCACGTGGTTGGCCCGCTGGCCAGACCGCTCCCGGGGCCTCGGTGGTAGGAGCGGTCCGGCCGGCTTGGTCATCGAGGTGCCACGATGGCCGGCATCCCGAGGTGGATTTGGCTGGTGATCCGGGTCAGACGGAGTGCGTCGGCGACGTTCGGCGGGGTGGTGCCTCGGACATGCGTTCTCCGGTGTCAGGCGTCGGTGGTGAGGATCGCGAGCGCGCGCTCGCGATCGGTGTCGCTGGGTGTTATCGACGCCTCCCGGAACTGGGCAAGCAGCGCCCGCAAGGGGATCCATGACCGGGACCGGCTGTCAGCTGGAATTCATCGTCGACACCCTCGCCCCCTCTTGCGTGGGATAGGGGCCGGTCGGATCAGTCGTCCACGCGGTGTTTGGCGGCCCATTGGCCCAGGGCCATGACGGGCACGAGTAGGTCGCGTCCGGCGTCGGTAAGTTCGTAGTCGACCCGGGGCGGGCTTTCGGCGTAGCGACGTCGCCGGATGAGCCCCTCCGCGGTCATGGTGCGCAGCGTCTGCTGCAGCACCTTGTCGCTGATACCACCGATTTCGGCACGCAGCGCAACGGGTCGACGCGGACCGTTGCGCAGGCAGTAGAGGACCACCGCCAACCACCGGCTGGCGAACAGGTCCAACGCTGCCCGGGCCGGGCAGTCAGCCTCCAGACCCAGAGTCGTTTCCCAACGGTCGACGGCTGCGCTCACCTGCCCACTGTGGCACACGCACCTGGCGGTAAGTCTTGATCTCTCTAGCCTCGGCGGTGTCCATGCGAGAGGAGTAAGGAATGCGAATTGCAACCTTGGGGGCCGGGCGGATGCCGCGCGCCCTCGGCCACCGGTGGGTGGCGGCCGGACATGAGGTATTCATCGGCGCCCGGCACCTGGAACGGGCTGCTGCGATCGGCCACGAGATCGGCGCCGCACACGGCAGCCTCCTCGACGCGGTCGACCATGGCGAGGTGCTGCTGCTGGCCGTGCCGGGGGCGGAGGCCCCCGATGTGATCACCTCGATGGGCGGCCCGGACGGCCGGCTGGCCGGGCGGGTGATCATCGACTGCACCAACGCCCTAGGCGCACAGGCATTCAGCGATCCGCCGCGGTCGTTCGTGCTGGCGCGCAACGACGTGGCCGCCGAGGTCGCCCGACGCGCAGCCGGTGCGTCTGTGGTCAAGTGCTTCAGCATGCTCGCGGCCGAGGTGTGGGAGGCGCATAGCTCGACCGATGTGCCGCTGCTGGTGCCGATCTGCGCCGACGATCCGGCCGCCATCCAGATGGTGGCTGGGCTCGTTCGCGACCTCGACGCCCAACCGGTCGACGCGGGCGGGTTGCTGCGTGCCGGCTACGTGGAGGCCATGGCCGCGTTTGTCATGGGGCTGTGGTTCGGCGGACACGACGCCCGTTCGATGCTGCCCGACCTGGCCTCGGCAGCTGCCGAATGATCACCGCGATGGCGAACCTCATCACGGCTGACGTCGAGGCGGCTGCCGCGTTCTATCGCAACCATCTCGGGTATGTCGAAATCCTCCGGGTTCCAAGTGAGTCGCCCGAGCACATCGTGCTGCGTCTCGGCCCGAGCGTGCTGGCGGTCTCCTCTCCGGACACGCTCAGGGAATCCGGCCTCGATGCGCAGCCGGGAAACACCGTCGAACTCGTGGTGTTCTGCGACGACGTCGCGGCCGAAGTCGAACGATTGCGCACCCGGAACGTCTCGATTCGGCGCGAGGCATTCCGCCACCCCTCGGGTCACCAACGCGCGTACGTGGACGACCCGGACGGCCGCCCGATCGCACTCGTAGACGCACCTGCTCACTGATCGCGGAAATCCCAACCCCGGCGGCGCCTACGTCTACCTCACTTGAGGAACCGTCTTGCGGCGACGAACTCCGCGTGCCACGTGCGCCTCAGCGCTTTGATCACCGTCGCACAAGCGGATCGGGCAGTGGGACGCCCACCGGCGTCCGAGATCGCGTCCGTTGCTAGCTTCACTGGGATGGTTGGCGAGGAGGACTTCTCCGTGACGCTGGCCGCCGTCGACGAGGTGGTGCTTGGCCAGCTCGTGCATGCCGCGATCAGCGACGCCGCAGCCGATGAAGTGACGCCGCCGCCGACCGCTGGGGAAGCTTGGACACCGACTCGGGTCGCCTGGCTGCGCGGCTTCCATCGTGATCGCCGCCCCGGGTTGGGCGGCCCGGCCCGGGAAGCCACCTGGGCAGTTGTGATCGGCGGGCGCGTCGTCGGATCGGTACGGCTGAAGCGCACTGATGAGCAGGGCATGCTGGAGACGGGAGCTTGGCTGACACGCCCTGTCCGTGGACGCGGCGTCGGGCGCGCGGCTGTGGCCGCGGTGCTGGATGAGGCAGCGGCACTGGGCGCCAGCGCGGTACGTGCGGACACCACGACCACCAACGCCGCAGCGCTGGCCGTGCTTGAGCGCCTGGGCTTCAGCCTCACCTCAGCCGGTGATGGCCGCAGCGTCCGTGCGCTTCTACTCCTTGAACCGCAGACTCCCTCTACTGAGCGCCGGTAGCGGATCGGTTTGTGGAACGAGGTGCGCGCATACGTCCGGTGACAGGCGACGCATGGCTGGACCTCGGTCGTTCTGAGCGACAATGGCGGCTATGTCGACCGTGCCCAGCCTCACCGATGGGGTTGTGCTGCTTGACGGGCACACGGACGCCGACGTCGCCTCGCATGTCAACGGAGAAGACGACGAAACTGCGCGTCGATTTGGCTGGTGGCCGAACAGGTCAACCGCGGACTCTGTACGCCGAACGTATCGAGAGTGGGACCGGGCCTGGGCGAGCGGCGGCTCTCCACGCGCGTTCGCGGTGCGCGAGGCGCACACGGGGGCGTTGGTCGGCGGGTGTGAGCTCCGCATCCAGCAGGACGGTTCGGGCCACGTGTCGTACTGGACGAACTCGACCTTCCGTCGCCGCGGCTACTCAACACGGGCACTGCAACTTCTCTA